>NZ_JAOQKB010000009.1:65063-108608 GCF_025567215.1 Huintestinicola butyrica | reverse complement strand
GTGGAAAGGGAAAGCGGTATAGTACGCAACATACTATACCGCAAAACCTAAATCTTAAAAACATCCTTACCAAACCCTCACATTCCCTCTCTATAGGAAGTATGTCGAAAAGCTTAAATTTGAAAAGCTGAAAAGTATGCTTATCACATCAGTGCAGAGGTATTTCAGAAATGAGACCGAAGAGGAAAAAGCCTACGGAACATCGTTCCTTGAATGTGTGGGTTCTGACGAGAAATTCCGCTGTTCGTTTATTCGTGCATTGAAAGCAACTATGGATATTTTCAGCATGAAGCACTTTGATAAAAAGGATTTTGCTTATCTTAACGGAAAGGTTCTTGTGCTTATCCCCGAAAACGATATGTTTGAAAAGGAAGATTCAAAGAAGCTTGTGGATATATTCACATCTCCCACAGTAAAAACCACCTACGGCGGACATCTGGGACTTGTTATGCGTCCCGAGCCTTACATAAACGATATGAAAGAATTTCTCAAAACTCTTTGATCTGAAAGGCGAACTGCTATGGAAAAATATGATATCACTAAGCCTATCAAACTGCCTGTGGGAATGCACAAGCTCAATGATGATGCAGGCATCAGCTTCCAGCTGAACCGTCTGGTTAACCTTGACGGATGCGACCCTGAGGTTGCCCGTGAAATAGGCCCTACAATTAAAAACACAGGCGAATTTTACAGCGTTCTGAAAAATCGTGCTGACAAGGAGTTAGCCGAGGGTCACTTAAAGAATGCGTCTGCACTTTATCGTATGGCTGAGTTTTACACCGACTGGGAAGACCCTGACGGACTTGCAGCATGGAAAAAGGCAAGAGAGCTTTTTCATCAGTATTATGCAGATTTTTTCAGCGCCGACTCCCCTCATGTAGAGCTTATAAACGTGCCGTATGAGGGCTATACCATGCCCACGCTTAAATTCAATCCCGAAAATTCTAAGGGTGTTATCGTTATGCACGGCGGATTTGACTCAAGCTATGAGGAATTTTTCGCCGAATGTGAGTATCTCCGTGAGCATGGATATACGGTATATCTTTTTGAAGGCCCAGGACAGGGCGAATGCCTGAGAATAAACGGCGCTCCCCTGATAGTTGAGTGAGAAAAGCCTGTTATGGCAATAACAAAGTATTTTGATCTTCACGATGTTATCCTTGTAGGTCAGTCCCTCGGTGGATTTTTCGCTCCCAGAGCTTCTGCTTTTGATGACAGGGTGACAAAATGTGTCAGCATGGCACAGTTCGGTGCGCTAAAAATGAACTTTGCGGATAACGGTGCTGTGAACGGACTTATTATCGGGCTGCTGAATGTAATACTGTACGGCTTCGGCTGGCTCATAAACATTATCTATGCGGCCAAAAAAGGCAAGGAAATGGCTTTCTTCCGCACATATTTTCACAGAATGGGAACCACAAATACCTGTAAGCTGGCAAAATTTCTGTGGAGAATTGATCTTCGTCCTGTTGCCGACAAGCTTACAAAGGATTATCTTATCATAGGCGGCAGCAAGGACACCATGGCGTGCCGTGCGGCAATAGGCAGGCATATGCTCGTGCTGAAAAATGCAAAATCTGTTGCTGCCCGTGAGATAACCGAAAAGGAGCAGGTCGCTGACCATTGCAGCTGCGGCAATCAGAAGCTTGCTATGGACACTATCCTGCTGTGGCTCGAAAGCCTGAAGCTCAGAGACGAAACCCTGGAGGAATTATAAAAATTCACCCGTATGCACTTGAATTTCATATTCATTTGTATTATGCTGTACTGTGTAACTACAATACAGTAAGGTGATCTTATGACTGATAAAATTCTTGTGAGAGGCGCAAGGGTACATAATCTTAAAAATGTAGATGTTGATGTGCCTCTCAATAAAATAGTTGCGGTGGCGGGCGTTTCGGGCTCGGGCAAATCCTCTCTTGCGCTGGGCGTGCTGTATTCGGAGGGGTCAAGGCGGTATCTTGATGCGCTTTCCACCTACACACGGCGGCGTATGACGCAGGCGGCAAAGGCTCAGGTCGATGAAGTGTTATATGTTCCTGCGGCACTGGCTCTTCATCAGCGTCCGGGCGTTCCGGGGATACGTTCCACCTTCGGAACGGGAACAGAGCTGCTTAACAGTCTGAGGCTCATGTTTTCTCGTCTGGCGGAGCACTGCTGTCCCAACGGGCATTATCATGCGCCTACTCTTGACGTTGCAGCGGGGCATGACCTTGTATGCCCGCAGTGCGGCGAGCATTTCTATGCTCCCTCTGCCGAGGAGCTGGCATTCAACAGTCAGGGTGCCTGCCGAAGATGCGGCGGAACGGGAATGGTTCGCACAGTGGATATCACAACGCTGGTTCCCGATGACTCTCTTTCCATTGATGAGGGTGCGGTAGCTCCGTGGAACAGCCTGATGTGGTCGCTTATGACAGATGTATGCCGTGAAATGGGCGTGCGGACAGATGTTCCTTTCCGTGAGCTTACCGACAGGGAAAAGGACATAGTATATAACGGCCCTGCGGAAAAGAAGCATATACTTTACAAGGCGAAAAAGTCAAATCAGGCGGGAGAGCTGGATTTTACCTATTACAATGCAGTTTATACTGTAGAAAATGCTCTTGCCAAGGTCAAGGACGAAAAGGGCATGAAGCGTGTGGAAAAATTCCTGAAAGAAGAGGTCTGCCCCGAATGTCATGGCACAAGGCTTTCGGAAAAGGCAAGAAAGCCGAAGCTTTGCAATATAACGCTGGACGAAGCCTGCAAAATGAGCCTTGAAGAGCTGGTTGACTGGGTGGCAGCTGTCCCCTGTTCGCTTCCCGCTGAAATGAGACCGATGGCGGAAAGCATCTGCGAGTCATTTGAAACTGCCGCAAAGCGCCTTATGGATCTGGGACTGGGGTATCTCACCCTTGACAGAGCCGCTTCCACCCTGTCAACAGGTGAACGCCAGCGTATGCAGCTTGCCCGTGCAGTGAGAAACCGCACAACAGGCGTGCTGTATGTGCTTGATGAGCCGTCCATCGGGCTTCACCCCTCAAATATCACGGGACTTAACGGTGTTATGCACGACCTTATAGCTGACGGAAATTCCGTTCTGCTGGTAGATCATGACACACAGATACTTAAAGAAGCGGACTGGCTTATAGAAATGGGGCCAAGGGCAGGCAAAAACGGCGGATATGTCATCGCCGAGGGAACGCTTGAAGATATCTGTAAAAACGAAAAGTCGCAGATAGGGCCGTTTATTTCGGGAAAGGCAAAGTCTGTAATTCGCCCTCAGGCGGAAAGCGGCGAAATGTTTGATATTGGCAGGATACATCTTGCCACATCGCAGGTACACACGGTAAAGCCCCTTGAAACCGATATACCAAAGGGACGGCTCACAGTTGTTACGGGAGTATCGGGTTCGGGAAAGACCACGCTTGTGCTTGAAAGTCTTGTGCCTGCCCTGCAGGCTCTGACTGAGGGAAAAGCGATGCCGGTGCATATAAAAGACATTACAGCGGAGGGCATCAGCCACGTTAAGCTCATAGACGCAACGCCTATCGGAATAAATGTCCGCTCCACTATTGCCACTTATGCCAATGTGCATGATGAGCTGCGAAAGATATTTGCTGCCACTGCCGATGCAAAAAGCCGAAAGCTCAAAGCAGGCGAATTTTCCTATAATACAGGCAGTCTGCGGTGCCCTGTATGCGACGGAACGGGAACTATCAGCCTTGATGTTCAGTTTCTGCCCGATGTAACAGTCCCCTGTACCGAATGTCACGGTTCACGCTACAGCAAGGACGCATTGGCTGTAAAGCTTACGACTGCAGCAGGTGTTACAATATCGCTGCCTGAGCTTATGGATATGGACGTGGATTCAGCCCTTGATGTTTGCAAAGATATGAAGACAGTATATCAGCGGCTGAAAGTACTGCAGGAGCTGGGACTTGGCTACCTTACACTTGGCGAGGAAACTCCCAGCCTTTCGGGCGGAGAGGCTCAGAGACTGAAGCTTGCCAGCGAAATGGGCAGATTGCAGTCCGACTCGGTATTTGTGTTCGATGAGCCTACCATCGGACTGCACCCGCTGGACGTCCGCACTCTTCTTGGTGTGTTCCAAACTCTTATTGACAACGGTGCGACTGTTGTTGTTATTGAGCATGATCTTGACGTTATCCGCAATGCTGACTACATCATTGACATGGGCCCGGGCGGCGGAGAAGCGGGCGGCAGGATAGTAGCATCGGGCACGCCTTCTGAGATAATAAATGACAAAAACAGCATTACGGGAAAATATATAAGCCTATAACAAAACAGGAGTTGTTCCGATATGGAGCACTCCTGTTTTTATGTTATTCGTTTGTATCGTGGGAATAATCAAGCAGAGACTGACAATAGGGGCAGCGCTTGTCCCTGCCCGGTACATAGCTGCCGCCGCAGTATGGGCAGCTTTCTTCATGAGCGGCAGGTGCGGGGGGCTGAACAGTTTGTTCAGTCTGTACAGAACGTGACTGAGCTCCGACAGGTGCATTTTCGGGGCAAACCTCTGCATTTCTGTACTTTCTTGACGGATCGTGAAATACCATAAAATAAGCATGGATAAGGATAAATCCGCCGAAAAACAGGAACGGAAACAGCATTGACGTATCCACCGATTTTTTCATTATCTTAGGTGTCAGGTTATCAAAAGCACGGCTTATGGCATCGGCAACGGATATGGATTTATCCGTAAGATATCGCTGCAGGTCGGAATTGAACCCGTCTGCCTTGGCGGAGGTGAGTATGTCCGATGTGTCATCGCCCTGCATACCCTCCCAGTACCAGTCGTTAAAGTTCTCATCAGGCTCTTGGGGCTGGGAATATACTATCAGCCAGTGCTTTTCATCGTCAAAAGCGTTTACATAAAGGTCGTATGAATAGTTCTCCAGCGAGCTGTAATTATCCTGCCAGTCCTCGTTATAAACGGTGAAAACTGCGGGCGTTATGCCTGTTTCATCATAAAAAGCCATCATTGAATTTTCGAGAGCTTTCGTGTCGCCGAGCACATTTATGTAGTCTGATATGACGAGCGATGTATCATAATCTGTTGAAAGCCTTTGGGGCACTCTGAACGTTTCGCTTGCCATGCCTACAATGGCAATGAAAAACGGGATATAAAATAGCAACATAAGCAGGCGCAGAGGGCTGCGGCCTTTCCTGATATCATAATTGGCATAGACATATCTTGGCTTATGCCTGTGGTAATACCTGTAGCGTGTTGCACCGGGAAAATATCCTGTGCGTATGCGTCTTGATGGGCCTGATCCTGATGATCTGTGTGACGATCTGTGTGATGAACTGCTGTGGTGAGATCCTCCGCCGTGGGAGCCTCCTCCTGATGAATGTGGCATATCTGCACTTCCTTTTCATGTTATAATAAGATAGTAACACAAAAGGAAATAAATTGCAAGAAGAATTTGAGAAGCAGAGTTTGACCGCATAATATCCGTCAGCAGGGAATATATATGAAATGCTTTCAAAAATATATTCCGCAAAAGGAGACTCCTATGGATATGAGGCTTGACATTACCTTTCACGACCCCAACACTCCGGAAGATACATACAAAATGGTGACAAAAGTATTCAGCGAGGCGTGGGTGAAACGGCTGATCGATGATATGAAAAGCGGAAAAGAACAGGATTTGAGCGACCGGCAAACAGATACATAATTGTGGCTGACTTATCGATCTGATAGGTCAGTTTTTTTGTGATATCTCCCCTGCATCACAAAATTAATAGCCATTTGACAGTTTATTTAATTATATCCGCTATAAAGTCTGATAAAATATATGTATGGGCAAAATGAACCGAAGGGCGGAATTTAATGAATATCAGGAAATTATTATCAGCCGCTGCTGCCTCAGTCATGGCAATGTCACTGCTGTGCTCCTGCGGGCAGTCAGGAGTGCTGAGACTTGGAACAGGCAACACGGGCGGCAACTACTATTCTTACGGAACTTTGCTGCATGAGCTTGATGAAAACGGCATTGAAGTCAAGAAAACCGCAGGCTCTCAGGCAAATCTGCGCCTGATGAATGAGGGCTTTATTGATATGGCAATAGTTCAGAGCGATGTGCTTTCCGAAGCGGTCAACGGCGTGGGTGACTTTGAAAATGAGCCTGTTTCGGGCGTGAGAGCTGTTGCGGGACTTTATGACGAGGCTTTTCAGATAGTCGTCCGCAGTAAGTCGGATATAAACAGCATAGCTGACCTTAAAGGCAAGAAGATATCTGTCGGCGATGAAGGCTCAGGCGTTGCGAAGAATGCCGAATATCTGCTGCTGTCGGCAGGTGTGGCTTTTTCATCGGTGGAGCCTGTTTATATGTCCTACAGCGACTCGGCTGCGGCACTTGAAAGCGGCGATATAGATGCCTTTTTCGCTATAATCGGCACTCCTGCCACTGTTGTGAGTGAGCTTGCCGAAAGCACAGATATACGCATTATTGCTCCCGACAGCCGCACTATTGAATATATGCTGAACATATACAAGGGTTACAGCGAGATAACCATACCTGCGGGAACATATCACGGTCAGGACGAGGATATCCCAACTATTGGCGTAAAAGCTGTGCTTGTTGCCGACTCCGACACTGACCGTCAGCAGATAAAGGACATAACTGCTCTGCTCTTTGGCAAAAGCAGCAGCATAAAATATTCCGTAGCCGTTCCCGAGCCTGATACCGAATTTGCTGTGTCGGATATCCCCTGCAGCTTTCATCAGGGGGCTGCCGATTACTACGCATCTGTCGGCATAACGGTAAGCACCGATCCCGAAAATGACGGAAACAGCTTTATTTTCGGTGCTCAGGATAATTAAGGGAGGCTCATTGTATTGCACACACTGAATATTGATATGTACCAAACTCTTGCGGTCGCCGTGGGAGTGCTGTATCTGGGCGGATTTCTAAAAAAGAAGGTCCGCTTTCTGGAGACATTCTGTATCCCTGCTCCTGTTGTGGGCGGAATAATATTTGCGGTTGTCTCCTGTTTGCTGTATGTTTTCGGCATAGTGGAATTTACATTTGATGAAACGCTGAAAAATGTCTGCATGGTAATGTTCTTTACATCTGTTGGTTTTCAGGCAAATATAAAGGTGCTGCGTGCAGGCGGAGTAAGTCTGGTGGTCTTTCTGTTCTGCCTTTGCGTGCTGATAATCACGCAAAATCTGGCGGCTGTGGGACTGTCCGAGCTGCTGGGTATCAGTCCGCTGATCGGTATGTGTACAGGCTCTATCCCCATGGTGGGCGGTCACGGAACATCGGGCGCATTCGGCGGAGTGCTGGAAGATTTCGGCATCGGGGGAGCTACCACCTTCTGCACCGCAGCAGCCACATTCGGACTTATCATCGGTTCTCTTATGGGCGGCCCTGTTGCACGCAGGCTTATAATAAAGCATGACCTGCTCAAGGGAGTTTCCGCTGAGGACGCTTCCATTCTTGAGGAAGAGGAGCACAAGCATCACCGTTCAGTAAGTATGTACGCTCCTGCGGCTTATCAGATTGCTATTGCAATGGGAATAGGCACTGTAGTTTCATGGGCGCTTTCTCTTACGGGAATGACATTCCCCGTGTATATCGGCTCAATGATCGTCGCAGCGTTTATGAGAAACATTGACGAATTTACAGGCAAGCTCCATATCCATATGGGCGAGATAAACGACATCGGCGGCATATGCCTGTCGCTGTTTCTGGGAATTGCCATGATAACCCTGAAGTTATGGCAGCTGGCAGAGCTGGCGCTTCCGCTTATAGTCCTGCTGCTGGCGCAGGTGATACTAATGGCACTGTTTTCCTACTTTGTGGTGTTCAACGCCATGGGACGTGACTATGACGCAGCGGTGCTGTCCGCAGGAGTATGCGGCTTCGGAATGGGCGCTACGCCAAATGCCATGGCAAATATGCAGGCGATAACCGAAAAATATGCGCCGTCAGTCAAGGCATATCTGCTTGTTCCCATAGTGGGCAGTATGTTTGCAGACTTTATAAACAGCCTTGTGATCACATTTTTTATCAATATAATCAACTGATAAAACGGGGGTAATTGTATGAAAGATAAGAAGCATAAGATCGATTATTTTTCCGAAAATCTGGCAGTGCCCGAAATTCATGTGGACTCTGCCGATGAAGCATCGGATAACAACATTGATGATAATGACAGCGGTGATGAAATGGTGTTTGATAATCTTGCGATACCCGAAATAAAGATCAGGCACAAGAAAAATAAGCAGTAACACTGTTAACGAAAACGAGCAGGCATTAAGTATTGCCTGCTCGTTTCTATTTTATCTGAATAATGTGCATTTCCCGCTTTCACGGTAATATGCTATAAGCTCTTCAACATCTTTTCTGGTGCAGCCGAAATGCTCCGCAAGGCAGTCGATGCAGAGAAATTCTTCTGCATTCCTGCTTATAAGCTTGCAGTGAATAGCAATATCGTCTGCCAGAAGCTCCGAGCCGCATTTTTTGCACGTCTTGTAGTTTGCCATTAAAGCTTTACTACCTTTGCACGGAACATCAGGCAGTCATGTGACTCGATCTGTGCCGCATATCTTTCGGAAAATGTGCCAATGACGGAATGGGAGTAGCAGTCGTAAAGCTCCAGTCCCCTGCCCGATGCCGCAGGCAGACCGATATCATAGAACTGGAGAGACATCTCGTTTTTCTTGTCGCTGAAATTGAACATACCTACGGCATAATCACCTCCGCTGAGAGGCTTTATAAGCGAGAACACGTTCTCGGGATTGTTCCACTGCCTGATGCAGTAAGGGCCTCTGCACTCAATATCCTGATTGATGGCGATAACGTCCTTGTTGGTGAGTATCCCCTTAGCAGCTTCGGACATCTTTCTTACATCGCAGCCTATCATAAGAGGAGAGTTCATTATCGACCAGAGGGCAAAATGGGTCTTGTACTCGGTGTCGGTGCAGCCGCCTACTACCTTGCCCAGCACCTCGGCGTTGTCACCGCAGCCGTGCATACCGACTACCAGCATATCCATATCGTTATGGCAGTAAACTCCGCCATATGCTTCCCTGCCTATCTGAGATTCTGCAATGCTCTTTATTGACTGCCAGTTATCCTGGATATCGCCTGTGGAGCGGAACATTTGTGCGCCGGATTCCCTTATCCAGCTGTAAACATCGTCATTTCCCCAGTTGCAGGCGGAGAAAAGGATATCTCTGCCGCAGTTTCTCAGAGCCATTGCCATACGTTTGTAGAGGTTCTCGCCGTCAGCGGATTTGGGCTTGTAGCAGTAGTCGTACTTTAAGTAATCAACGCCCCACTCCGCAAAGGTCTCAGCGTCCTGAAATTCATGCTCAAAGCTGCCCGGGTGACCTGCACAGGTGTGTGTGCCCGCACAGGAGTACATACCGAATTTCAGTCCCTTGGAATGGATATAGTCGGCAACGGGCTTGATACCGTTGGGGAACTTATACTTGTCGGGAACCAGCCTGCCGTTTTCGTCACGCTGCTTTTCGCTCCAGCAGTCGTCGATAACGATATACTCGTAGCCTGCGTCTTTCAGTCCGCTTTCAACGAAAAAGTCAGCGGTGGTCTTTATAAGTTCCTCGCTGATATTCCAGCCGAAAGTGTTCCAGGAGTTCCAGCCCATGGGCGGTGTATGTGCAAGAGGTGTGTTCATAATATCTTCCTTTCGATAAACACTCAGTGTTCATGTTTGATGATTATATATTATCACTGTTTACAGCTCACGTCAATTTAAGATTATGAATATCTTTAAAGAGATAATGTTCAAAATGTTAAAGTGCAGGCTGATACACATTTCACATAATGGCATATGCAGAAGATTTTATATTCAAAAAGTAAAATACACTCTTGACATCTTCGCAATACGGAGCTATAATAAATCAGATGTTTTTATCGAAAGGAACAGCATTATGGCAGTAAACCAGAGCATATACCCTACATTTGCACAGGTAAAGGAGCTTCCCTTTTATCTTACGGGAATAGGCGGCAGCGAATATCAGGGGCAGATATCACGCCCTGAGGGATATCTGTGGCACCAGATACTTTACAGCGCAAAGGGCACGGGAGAGCTGCGCTTTAATGACCAGACCCTTACCGTATCCGAGGGCAGATGGTTCTTCCTGCCTGCGGACTATCCCCATGAGTATTATCCCCTGACCGCCTGCTGGGACGTAAGGTGGGCAGCCTTTGACGGAAGCGCCTGCAAGGCTCTGCTTGAAGAGCTGGAAATGACAAAGCCCTGCGTTATCCGTCCCGAAAGCACCGAAAGCCTGTGCAATCTATATAACAAGATGTTCATTGAGCAGAAATCGGATAAGATATACGGAAATTACATCTGTTCGGGGCTGATATATCAGTATATCCTTGAATTTTACCACACTGCCAAATCAACGGAAGAGGGCAAGGACAGAAGCAGCCTGCTCATGCCTGTGCTGAACTACATCGACGATAATTACAGCAAGGATTTCCCCATGACCGTGCTTGCGGAGCTGGCAGGCATAACGCCACAGCACCTGTGTCGGGTGTTCAAGGAAACCATGCATATGCGCCCAAACGAATATCTTATGATGTGCAGGCTAAGCGAGGCAAAGCGTCTGCTTAAATTTTCGGATATCCCCGTGGCGGAGATAGGCAGGCAGATGGGCTTTTCCGATGCTGGCTATTTCAGCACGGTTTTCAGGCGGCATGAAAAAATATCCCCTGCTGAGTACAGAAAAAGAAACAGGGAGTTTTATACCAATAAAACATAATAATACCTGCATGGCTCTTGCATTTGTAAAAGCCATGCAGGTATTTGTTTTATTTCTCCGTCGGCATATCGACGACCTGAGTTGCGGAACCGTAAGCTTTGTATGGATGGCCGTTTTCGTCAAATTCGGCGGTGTAACGGACATGGAAAGGTATCCTGTTGACTGTCAGAGGGATTATGGCTTCAAGATGCTCTGCTCCCTCTGCCAGCTGCTTGTGCCAGTCACGGTACATATCGGCGTAATCGGGCGGGAAAAGTCCTGATTCGATTACAGGCTCGGGATAATTTTCCAGCAGAGGCGGAAGCCCCAGGTCACGCATACATCTGAAGCATGGGCGCATTTCCTTGGTATCGATGGTGTATTCCCAGCAGTAGATGTTTGCCTGCTCGCCTGCTGTTCTGAACTTTTTCTCGCTGTCATACAGCTTCATGTACATTTTCTTTTCATGGGTAATGTTGCGGATAAGCACATACAGCAGATACTGACCCTCGGCACGGCCTATCACACGCATAGTGCTTTCGATGCACAGGGAATCCTCGCCGCAGCACTGGGAAAACACCTCACGCCAGGTCTCACAGGTCTCATAATCGTTGGAAACTATGGCACGGTTGATGGTATCTATGTATATCTGCTTGTTTTTCTCGTCAAAATTAAGATTTTTCTGGTTGAGAATGATATCCTGCTGGTTCATATTCATGCCCAGCTCTTTAAGATACCTTTCGTTCACTCGGAGGGTCTCTATCTCGTCATCTTTGAATGAAATGACCGCAGCTCCGCCTACAAAGTTATTGAACACAAGGGTCTCAAAGCTTTCGGGGCTCCAGAATTTTTCGGCATCAAGCTTGTCTATAAGCTTCATTCCGGGAGCAAGCACATCGGATTTTAAGTTTCTCAGCATATTCACATATTCATTTTCGGGGACAGGCTTTGAGAACAGGAAGCCCTGGATATATATGCAGCCGATGCTTTTGAGATATTCCGCCTGCTCGGGAGTTTCCACGCCCTCGGCAATAACAGGAGTGCCCAGCCAGTTTGCCATTCGGATAATGGAGCTTATGATTATACCCCCACGCTTGGTGAGATTTCCACGCATGAACGCCATATCCAGTTTGATGATATCCACTTCGATATCCTTGAGGACATTGAGGGAAGAATATCCGCTGCCGAAATCGTCCATTTCAACCACGTAGCCCAGAGACTGAAACTTATTCACTATCTTAGCCATATGGTCATTTCCGCCGATCATGGAGCTTTCGGTTATCTCGGTACGCAGATTTGTGACAGGAATATCGTATTTTTTGCGGATCTCCTCTATACGCTCAATAAAATCGCCGCTGATAACATCATATCTTGATACGTTGAATGAAATGGGAACTATTTTTATATCAGTACCTCTGCACCTGCTGATAAAGCTGCATATCTCCTCAAAGACGTAAAGGTCAAGACGGGTAATAAGTCCGTTTTCCTCAAAAACAGGGATAAAATCCCCGGGAGACTGCATTCCGTATTCTGGGTGTATCCACCTGATCAGTGCCTCTGCACCTACTATTCTGCCGCTCATATAGTTGTACTGCGGCTGATAATATACGCAGAACTGCTTTTCCTCAAATGCTTTTTCGGCATTGGCGAGAAGCTCGTTCTTATTCATAAAGTACCTGTTATTTTCGCTCATATACACCATCCTTTGCAAGCTTATTGTTTGTTACAGTTAATTATAGCACATTTATACAAATAAATCAATAATCAGTAAATGATTTTATTTTGCTTTAACAAATTAACTGCCTTTTCCATATACAAAAGGCTCCTGCGACCGAAAAAGCCGCAGGAGCGATATAATACTAATCACCAATAAAACTATAGACAAAAAATCATCGCATAATCCATATACGCAAGATTATGCTCAATTTTTTGTATAGTTTTTAATTGGTGCTTAGTATAAGTGATCGTTATTCGGTTCTGAGTGCCTCAACGGGGTCCTTTTTGGAAGCAACTCTTGAGGGGATAAGGCCTGCAATAAGTGTAAGCACCATGCTGATAGCTACAAGCACCGCTGCTGCCTGAGGAGGCAGGAATGCTTTAAGTCCCTCAATGCCTGTAAGGTTATAAACTATTGCATTGATGGGGATTATTGCAAGGTAGGATATTCCTACGCCGATAAGTCCCGATGCGGGAGTGTAGGGATTACTGTCCCCTGTCAGCGTTCCGTCCTTTATCCTGACTATACGGTTGGCATACTGCTCCGCAAGCTCGGGGTTGTGAGTTACCATTATAACAAGCTTGTCCTTGGCAATTTCCTTGAGCAGCTCCATTACCTGAATGCTGGTCTCACTGTCAAGTGCGCCTGTAGGCTCATCGGCAAGGAGTATATCCGGGTTATTGATAAGGGCACGGGCAATGGCAACTCGCTGCATCTGACCGCCTGACATCTGGTTGGGCTTTTTGTGTAGCTGATTTCCCAGCCCCACCTTTTCCAGAGCTTCCACGGCTCTCTTCCTGCGCTCCGACTTGGAAACGCCTGAGATGGTCAGTGCAAGCTCAACGTTGGCAAGAACTGTCTGGTGAGGAATAAGGTTATAGCTCTGGAATATGAATAATATTTTCATATATCATGCAAGCAAAACAATTCCATACAATTTATTCATTGACAACAGCATACAGCAATGATATAATAAAGAAAATGAATATAAAAACATCAGGTGTCGGACGTTGGCGTTTATGTTAACGGGTCCGATAAAAAGGGAAACAGGTGAAAATCCTGTACGATCTCGTCACCGTGATAAATGAGCAGAGGAAAATATGCCACTGAGAAATCGGGAAGGCTCCTTTCTGTGATGAAGTTTAAGTCGGGAGACCTGCCTGCTGTTTGTACAAGGAAAGCCACGAGGAATTGGCAGGTACGTTTTTGATATACACCCTTACCATATCTGTCCGTCTCGGCACATTATGGCAAGGATGTATTTTTTTGAGGTATTATGAATATTGAGAACGTAAGCCCTGCGGATATTGAGCGCAGGAGCATGGAAATAATCGAAAGCGAGCTTGGCAGCACAGAGGGTTTATCCGAGACCGAAAAGCTGATAGTTAAGCGTGTGATACACACCACCGCTGATTTTGACTACAAGCAGAATATGAAATTCTCCGAAAATGCCGTTCAGAATGGGCTTGAAGCACTTAAAAACGGCACTGTTATCGTAACGGACACCCACATGGCTGAATCGGGCATAAGCAAGCCTGCCATGAAAGCGCTGGGCTGCCGTGCCTGCTGCTTTATGTCTGACAGTGATGTTGCGGAAAGGGCAAAGCGTGACGGAACTACAAGGGCTGTAGCTTCCATGGATAAGGCTGCGGAGCTTTTCGGTCATGAAAATGTGATATTCGCAGTGGGCAATGCCCCAACAGCGCTTATCCGCCTGGACGAGCTTATAAGGGTTGGAAAGGTAGAACCTGCGCTGATAATCGGCGTGCCTGTGGGCTTTGTAAATGTTGTGCAGTCAAAGGAGATAATCATGGGCGGAAGTGTGCCGTATATCGTTGCAGCAGGCAGAAAGGGCGGCAGCGGTGTGGCGGCTGCCATTTGCAATGCTCTGCTTTACAGGCTGTACGACAGGAAAACAGGCAAAATAACGGAGAACATAAATGCTTGACGAATACATATACCACGGAAAAGAAAAGCTCCGCTGCGGATATACTACAGGCTCATGTGCGGCAGCGGCTTCAAAGGCAGCTGCGGAAATGCTGCTGACAGGCGAATCTGTACACGAAACTCAGCTTATGACGCCCAAGGGCATTGAGCTTCACCTTTCCACAGAAAATGCTGAGATATCCGAAGCCTGCGCTTCCTGCGCTGTGCGCAAGGACAGCGGCGATGACCCCGACATCACCAACGGCATTCTTGTTTATGCCAAGGCGGAAAAGATACCTTTCGGCATTGAAATTGACGGCGGCAAGGGCATCGGACGGGTCACAAAGGCAGGACTTGACCAGCCTGTGGGAAATGCCGCCATAAACAGCGTTCCTCGCAAGATGATATCGGCGGCGATCACGGAGATATGCGAAAAATACGACTATCACGGCGGGATAAGGATAACGATATCCGTTCCCGACGGCGAGCAGATTGCCTTTAAAACCTATAATCCCCGAATGGGCATTGAGGGCGGCATATCCATAATCGGTACCAGCGGCATAGTTGAGCCAATGAGCAGCCGTGCACTTATAGACACGATTAAAGTGGAGGAGCGCATGAGGCGTTCCGAGGGCAGAAAAAATCTGCTGCTGACCATAGGTAACTACAGCCAAAACTTTCTTGCTGAAAATATGCCTATGATAATGAATTACGGAGTTAAATGCAGCAATTACATCGGCGACGCCATTGATATTGCGCTGGAGCTGGGATTTGAAAGCGTGCTTATAGTGGGGCATATCGGCAAGCTTGTAAAGCTGGGGGCAGGCATAATGAACACCCATTCGGCTCAGGCTGACGGTCGCATGGACGTGCTTGTTACCTGTGGAGTTATGGCCGATGTTGACCCTAAGATATTAAAAAAGCTCCCCTCCTGCGCAACGGTAGATGCCGCTCTTGATGAGCTTGACAAGGCAAATGCAGTTGACAGCGTGGCGGCTGTGCTTATGGAAAAGGCTCAGTATTATCTTGATGCAAAGGTCAAGGGAGAGATACCTATAGGCGCTGTAATGTTTTCGGACAAGCGTGGAATTATCGGCATGACAAGCTCTGCAGACGGGATAATCAAAACGCTTATGGAGGAGTACAATGGTTAATTTTGTGGGCGCAGGCTGCGGTGCGGCAGACCTTATAACCGTGCGTGGAAAATCGCTTATTGAACGGGCTGATGTTATTATTTACGCAGGCTCGCTTGTAAATCCGCAGCTGTTGGAATATGCAAAAAAAGACTGCGAGATACACAACAGCGCTTATATGACGCTGGAGCAGGTAATTGACGTGATAAAATCGGCAGAGCATGAGGGAAAAATGACCGTGCGGCTCCACACAGGTGACCCGTCGCTTTACGGTGCAATTCGTGAGCAGATGGACAGGCTGGACGAGCTGGGGATAAAATACGCCATCTGCCCCGGAGTAAGCTCTTTCTGTGGGGCGGCAGCAGCTCTTAGGGCGGAATATACTCTCCCCGATGTGTCCCAAACGGTGATAATCACACGAATGGCAGGCAGAACGCCTGTTCCCGAAAAGGAGAGCATTGCTGCTCTGGCTGCTCATAATGCTACCATGGTCATCTTTCTCAGCACGGGGCTTCTAAAGGAGCTTTCGGCTGAGCTTATCAGGGGCGGATACAAGCCCGACACCCCTGCTGCCATAGTTTACAAGGCAAGCTGGGCTGACCAGAAGGTTTGCCGCTGTACTGTGGAGGATCTTGCTCAGACTGCGTCGGATAACGGCATTACCAAAACAGCACTTATCTGCGTGGGGTATTTCCTGGGCAATGATTATTCCCTTTCAAAGCTTTATGACAAGAGCTTTGAGACTGAGTTCAGAAAGGCTGAGATTTAAAAGCTATAGTCACAAAAAGGAATGTTCAGGTATGAAAATAGCGGTTATATCCGTCACCGAGAACGGAAACAAAATATCACGCAGGATAGCTGCGGGTATTGGCATAGCCTGCGACAGATTTGCTTTTTCAAAGCACTGTGACGGTTCTGCTGTGCCTTTTGATGATATGAAGCAGATGACCGCAAAATGCTTTGGGGAATATGACGGGATCATTTTCATATGCGCCTGCGGGATAGCTGTGAGAATGATTGCTCCCCATGTGGTCTCAAAGCTCAGCGACCCTGCGGTTGTGGTCATAGACGAAAGCGGGAAATTTGCTATATCGCTGTTATCGGGGCATATCGGAAAAGCAAACGCCCTTACCGAAAAAGTTGCGGAGATCATCGGTGCGGAGCCTGTTATAACCACTGCTACGGACGTCGGCGGCAAATTCTCCCCTGACAGCTTTGCAGCTGCAAATGACCTGTACATCTGCGAATATGACATTGCAAAGGAAATTGCGGCAGAGACAGCAAACGGCGGAAATGTGGGATTTTACAGCGATACAGGCTGCTTGAACACTCCCCCTTTTTGTGACAATAAAAGGCTTGGCATCTGCATTTCCTCTGACGCAGCAAAAATGCCGTTTGAACACACTCTGCACCTTATCCCTAAGGATATCATTATCGGGGCAGGGTGCAAAAAGGGCACATCGGCAGAAAAGTTTGAGCTATTTTTATTATCACAGCTTGCGGAAAATAAGCTTGATATACGCCGTGTGAAAGCCTTGTGCACCATTGACATCAAGCGGGAGGAAAACGCTATACTTACATTCTGCCACAATCATCACATTCCGCCGCAGTTTTATTCGGCTGCGGAGCTTATGGCGGTAAAAGGACAGTTCACATCATCTGAATTTGTTTTGAAAACAACGGGAGCAGACAATATCTGCGAGCGCAGTGCTATGGTCATGGGAAAAAGTCTGCTTGTAAAAAAGCAGGCTATGAACGGAATGACCTTTGCGGCGGCGGAAGCTCCCGTAAAAATTGATTTTAACAGGCGGGTATTATGAAATTATATGTTATTGGCTTTGGCCCGGGAAACAAGGAGGGCATGACCCTTGAAGCCGAGAGGGCTTTGCAGGAAAGTGACCTTATCGTGGGCTACACGGTATATGTTGAGCTTTTAAAAGAGATGTTCCCCTGCAAGGAATTTGCTTCAACTGCCATGAAGCAGGAAAAGGACAGGGTAATATTTGCACTTGAACAGGCTGATAGCGGCAAAATCGTTTCGCTGGTATGCAGCGGCGACAGCTCGGTCTATGGCATGGCAGGGCTGGCACTGGAGCTTTCGGCAAATTACCCCAACACGGATATTGAGATAGTGGCAGGTGTTACGGCGGCACTCAGCGGAGGGGCAGTGCTGGGTGCTCCCCTAACTCATGATTTTGCTGTGATAAGCCTCTCCGACCTGCTGACCCCGTGGGAAAAGATTGAAAAGCGCCTTGCCTGCGCCGCTATGGGGGATTTTACCACGGCGATATACAATCCGTCGTCCAAAAAGCGTGCTGATTACCTGGCAAAAGCCTGTGACATAACGCTTAAATATAAGTCCCCCGAAACGGTATGCGGATATGTGCGCAACATCGGCAGAATCGGCATGGAAAGCGGTGTGATGACCCTTGCCGAGCTTCGTGATTTTAAGGCGGATATGTTCACAACCGTTTTCATCGGCAACAGCGAAACCAAGAATATAAACGGAAAAATGGTCACTCCACGAGGATATAAAAATGTGTGATATACTTATTTTCGGCGGAACTACCGAGGGCAGGCAGCTGGCGGAGTTCTGCGCAGGTCACGGGATAAATGCCTGCATAAGCGTGGCTACGGAATACGGCGCTGAGCTGCTCCCTCAGTCGGAATATGTGCATATCAATATTGGCAGAGAAGATGCAAGCGGTATTGCAGGTATGATAGAAAAGCTTGGAGTATCGGCAGTAATAGATGCTACTCACCCTTATGCAAAAGAGGTCACAAAGAACATAACTGCCGCCTGCACCGAAAAAAATGTCACTTTATATAGGATAAAACGTGCGGACGACGCAATATGCGAAAGCGCCATTTATTTTGACGATGTTACGGCTGCGGCGGAGTATCTTGACACTGTAAACGGCAATGCGCTTATAACCACAGGAAGCAAGGAGCTTGCGGCGTTCACGGCTGTGCATGACTATGCGAAGCGTTTTACCGCCCGTGTGCTTGATTTACCGAAGGTCATAGCCGAGTGCAGAGCGTTGGGATTTCCCAATGAAAAGATAATTGCGGAAAAAGGTCCTTTTACGCTGGAGCAGAACATTGAGCATATTAAAAGAAGCAGTGCAGAATTTCTGGTAACAAAGGACAGCGGAAACGCAGGCGGTTTTGCAGAAAAAGTCAATGCGGCTCAGGTATGCGGTGCAGGGCTTATTATTATAAAGCGCCCCGATGAAAATGGAATTTCATTGGAAGAGGCGGAAAATATCCTGCTGGGGAGGTGCAGAAGTGAATAAGGACATAGCTGTTATAGGCATTGGAATGGACGGCGATAAAACTCTCACCGCCGAGGCAAAGGAAGCGATAGAAAGCGCAGAGCTTATAATAGGCGCAAGGCGCATGGTCAAACCATTTGAACACCTTAACAGGCAGATGTTTATTTCCTATGACCCGAAAGAGATAGCCGAGCGCATAAGGGCTTCGGAATTCACCAAAATCGCAGTGCTTATGTCAGGCGACTGCGGCTTTTACAGCGGCACGGAAAAGCTATTGCCGCTTATAGGTGACTGCCGTGTTATAAGCGGCATATCCTCCCCTGTTTATTTTTTTGACAGGATAGGCATTCCATGGCAGGACTGCAAATTTGTGAGCCTTCACGGTGCGGAAGCCAATATTGTGCGGAATGTATTCTCAAATGAAAAGGTATTTTTTCTCCTTGGTGGGAAGGTCAAGGTATCGGAAATATGCCAAAGGCTGTGTGAATACAGTCTGAACGATACAGAGGTTTATATCGGTGAAGACCTTGCGGCTGAAAATGAAAAGATATCCTCAGGCAGGGCTACTGACTTTACAGGATATGAAAATGCGAACCTTTGCGTAATGGTTGTCATAAACCATAATTACGAGAGATTTACGCCTGTGGGGATATCCGATGACTGCTTTATCCGTGGGAAAATCCCCATGACCAAATCAGAGGTGCGTGCGGTTTGCATATCAAAGCTGGCGGCTGAGCGTGACGGCATCTGCTGGGATATTGGCTGCGGAACAGGCTCCGTTACGGTGGAGATGGCTCTGCAATGTGCTGACGGCAGGGTGTATGCGGTAGATAAGTCGCCCGAAGCGGAGGAGCTTACTCGGCAGAATGCAATAAAGTTCGGGTGCGATAATATTTCAGTTTTTTGTGGTCAGGCAGAGGAAGAGGCATTAAGCTTCCCTGCTCCTCAAAGCGTTTTTATCGGCGGGTCGGGCGGAAAGCTCAGCGAGATAATGAACATTGTTCTCAGCAAAAATCCCTATGCCAATATTGTTATAACCGCCGTGACACTTGAGACCCTGAACAGGGCTGTTGATTTTTTTGATAAAGCGGATATCCCCTGCGAAATATCGCAGATAGCCGTTACACGTACACGAAAAGTTGGCAACAGCACTATGCTGAACGCCGAAAATCCCATATTTATCATAAGCGGAGCGAGGCGGACATGAAAAGGATAATGATATCTGGCACGAACAGCGGCTGCGGAAAGACGACTGTTGTTTGCGCCTTGCTGAAAGCTCTTTCGGAGCGCAGTGTTGACGTGGGTGCGTTCAAGTGCGGCCCCGATTACATCGACCCTATGTTTCACAGCAAGATAATCGGCACCAAGTCCTATAATCTTGACAGCTACTTCTGCCCCGCAGGCACGCTGAATTACCTGCTGAAGAAAAATTCAGCGGATATGAACATTATAGAGGGAGCTATGGGCTATTACGACGGCATTGGCGAAAGTCATTCCGCCTGCCGCACTGCCGTTGAAACGGGAACGCCTGCGGTCATCGTCATCGACTGCAAGGGAATGGGTGCGTCAATGGGTGCGGTGATGAAAGGCTTTCTCACATTCCGCACGCCTAACAACATCGCTGGATTTATCTTCAACCGTCTGCCTGAAAGCATGGAAAAGACTGCTGTGAGCCTTTGCGATGAAATGGGCGTGACATATTTCGGCAGGCTGCCTTTTTCAAAGGATAATTCCATTGAAAGCAGGCATCTGGGGCTTGTTACGGCTGACGAGATTACAGGGCTTAAAGAAAAGCTGCTGCGGCTGTCTCAGCTGGCGGAAAGGTACATACTTATCGACAAGCTCCTTGAAGCAGCCGAAAATGCTGTGGATATGCCATGCACCGAGCCTGATATTCCAAAGGACATTGCTCGGAATGTAAGGATAGCCCTTGCATATGACAGTGCTTTCTGCTTTTATTATGCGGACAATATTTCTCTGCTTGAAGAGCTTGGCTGCGAGATAGTTTCCTTTTCGCCACTCAGTGACAAGGCTCTGCCCGAGAATATCGGCGGGCTTATCCTTGGCGGAGGATATCCCGAGCTTTATGCAGAAAAGCTTTCGGAAAACATTCCGCTTCTGCATGAGATAAAGGAGAGCATTTCAGGCGGACTGCCTGTTATTGCCGAATGCGGCGGATTTATGTACCTGAACGAGAGCGTTGAAGATGTGAATGGTATCCGCCGCAAAATGGCTGGCGTTATAAACGGGCAGGCTTACAGGACTGACAGGCTCCAGCGCTTCGGCTATGTCAGCCTTACCGCCAAAAAAAACTGTATGCTCCTTGACAAAGGAAGATCGGTCAGGGCGCACGAGTTCCACTACTGGAACAGCACCGCCTGCGGAAGCGACCTGCACGCAAAGAAAGCAAGCAGTGGAGCTGAATATGACTGTGCATATGCAGATGATAATATGTACGCAGGTTACCCACATCTGCATTTTTATGCGGACACCGAAATGGCGGTGCGTTTTGCAAAGAAATGCTGCGAATACAGCAAAAATAAGAGAGGTTTGGTATGAAAAGAATAATTTGCCTTATGCTGACAGTTGTACTTGTTTTAACAGGCTGCTCAGCAAACAAAGCCGACAGCTCATCCGAGGCTGCTAAGGCTTCGGAGCCGCAGAAGGTGGCTGCGTGTACGGGAAGCCTTGCGGAAATATGGCTTCTGTCAGGAGGAAAGCTGTCATACGTAACGCAGGACGCTTATGACGAACACCAGTTTGAGGTGGCTGACGATGTGGTGTGCATCGGCGAAATGAAGTCCCCCTCCGTGGAAATGATAATATCCGAGGGCGTTGACTTTGTTATAATGTCATCAAAAATAGCCGAGCACACAAAGCTCAAAGATACTCTGACAAATGCGGGCATTGATGTGCACTACTACAGCGTTGAAAGCTTTGACGACTATCTTGGCGTTCTGAAAGAATTTACAGAGATCACAGGACGTGATGATCTGTATGAGCAGAACGGAACGAATATAAAGGCAACTGTTGACAAGGTGGTAAGTGATGCTAAGGAGCATGAGTCTCCCACAGTGCTGCTGCTGAGGGCATCTTCTCAAAAAGTCCATGCAAAGGGCGCTGACACCACGGCAGGCGCAATGCTAAAAGACCTTAACTGCACAAACATTGCCGATACCGATGAATCCCTGCTGGATAACCTCAGCCTTGAAGAGATAATCAAGGACGACCCCGATTTTATTTTCGTCACCACCATGGGAAAGGACGAGGACAAGGCGATACAGACCCTTAATGACACTCTTACATCAAGCCCCGCATGGTCAGAGCTTGATGCCGTAAAGAACGGCAGATTTTACATACTTCCGAAAGCACTTTACCACTACAAGCCCAACGCAAAATGGGGCGAGGCTTACGAAAATTTAGCGGAGATACTGTATGGTGAATGATAAAAAACACCCCGCAGCAATCCTCCTGTGCTGTTTTTCGGCTCTGGCAGCAGCAGCGTTTATGGGCATTGCTTTCGGAGCGGTAAGCCTTTCGCCAAAAGAAGTGCTTGACGGCATAATGGACGGCGAAGCCACCGCAAACGGCAGAATAATCTACTGCGTAAGGCTCCCCCGTGTGCTTGGAGGCTTTCTGGCAGGGGCTGCTCTGGCTGTATCGGGCGCTGTTATACAGGCGGTTCTCGGCAATCCCCTTGCCTCGCCGAATATTATCGGCGTTAACGCAGGCGCAGGCTTTGCGGTAGTTCTAAGTCTGGCGATATTTCCGACAACCTTTGGAGTAAGGTCGCTGGCAGCCTTTATCGGAGCGCTGGCGGCGGTGATGCTGGTATATTTCATTGCCAGGAAAACCGGGGCATCGAAGATAACCCTTGTTCTTGCGGGAGTTGCCATTTCAAGCCTATTTAATGCGGGAACCGATACTGTTACGACCTTTGTGCCCGATACTCTTTCGGGTCTTTCTGATTTCAGGATAGGCGGACTTGAGGGAATTTCTCTTGGCGCACTTTCCCCTGCGTGGATGCTGATAATTGCGGGCATAGCTGCCGTAATTCTGCTGGGGCACGATATAGATGTGCTTGCCCTTGGAGACAGCACTGCATTTACCCTTGGAATGAACGTAAGGCTGCTGAGATTTGTTCTGCTTACACTGGCGGCGCTTCTTGCTGGAGCTGCGGTGAGCTTTTCGGGGCTTCTCGGTTTTATCGGGTTGATAATCCCGCACATAGCCGAAAAGCTGACGGGAAGCAGTCACACGCTGAAAATACCTGTGTGCGCACTTATGGGGGCGGTTTTCACATCAATGTGCGACCTGCTGGCAAGGACGCTTTTTGCTCCCCATGAGATAGCGCTGGGCATAGTTGTTTCATACATCGGCGTGCCTTTCTTTATCTATCTGCTTCTCAGAAAGAAGGGAGGAAAGCACGGTGCTTGAAATGAAAAACGTCAGCGGCGGATATGGCAGAAAGCAGGTGCTTTATAACATTGACGCTGCCTTTGAAAGCGGCAGGATAACTTCTATAATCGGGAAAAACGGCTGCGGAAAAAGCACTCTTTTGCAGATGTGCTGCGGGCTGTTGACCCCATCTGAGGGCAGCATTACCATTGACGGCGTGAATATTGCAAGCATAAAGCACGCTGACCTTGCAAAGAAAATATCATATCTCTCCCAGTCACACTCAGCGGGAAGCATAACGGTGCGCTCGCTGGTCTCCCACGGGCGTTTTCCCTATCTTGGGTATCCGAGAAAATATTCTTCTGAAGATAAGCGAAAAATTGCCGATGCAATGGAGCTTGCAGAGGTGACGGATATTGCGGATAAGTACGCAAACGAGCTTTCCGGCGGTCAGCTCCAAAGGGCATATATCGCCATGCTTCTGGCGCAGGATACGGATATCATGCTCCTTGATGAGCCTGCTACATATCTTGATATGAGCAGTCAGCTGGAGCTTATGGATCTGGCTGTGAAGCTAAAAAATGCGGGAAAGACCATTGTTATGGTAGTTCACGACATAAACACTGCACTGATATATTCCGACAATATCATTGCAATGGACAGCGGCAGTATAATCGAAACAGGTTCCCCACGGCACATATCCCAAAGTGTAGCCGTGCAGGATTCCCTTGGCATTGAGATAATATATGATGAAAATGTAAAGCAGTATTTTTTCAGAAAAGCTGCAAAGGAAGGAATGACCGTAAAATGAAAAAAGCAATAATCGCCGCAAGCTTCGGCACTACCTATGAGCAGGCGGCAGAAAAGTCCATCTCAGCCGTGGAAGAAAAGCTGAGGCAGGAATTTGATGGCTTTGAAGTCCGCAGGGCTTACACCAGCCGAATGGTGATAGCTGCCCTTAAAAAGCGTGACGAACAGATTGACACTGTTGAAGAAGCTCTTGAAAAGCTGGCAGATCAGGGCTATACTCACGTGTATATTCAGCCCACACACATAATAAACGGCTTTGAATACAATAAGATCACTGCGGCGGCAGAAAAATATAAGGACAAATTCACTGTGCTTGAAACAAGCACACCTCTTCTTGATTCCGATGAAGATATCGGAAAGGTATGCGACCTTTTTGAAAATGAGCTTGGCTCCGAAAATGCTGTGGCAGTTATGGGTCACGGCACAGAACACAGCGCCAATGCCATTTATACCCGCTTTGCCGAAAAATGCAAAGAAAAGGGATATAAAAACATTTTTGCGGCAACAGTTGAGGGAACACTCACTCTTGAAGACATTATCCCGCAGATAAAGGCGGCAGGCTTCAAAAAAGTCATCATTACGCCCTTTCTTCTGGTTGCGGGCGACCATGCCAACAACGATATGGCTGGAGATGAACCTGACAGCTGGAAGTCAACGCTAGCTTCTCAGGGCTTTGAGGTCGTTCCCGTTGTAAAGGGGCTGGGCGAATATGCGGAAGTAAGAGAAATGTATGCTGAACATCTGAGAAGAATTATAAAGTAAAAAAACAGCCGTTCCCGAAAAGCTTGGGAACGGCTGTGATATTATCAGCCCTTATTTAAGGCAACACCGTACAATGCCGCCAATAAATTCTCACAAATCAAGTTAAACGCATAAAGCTCTGTAACGGGCATACTGCCTCTGTAAACCTGATTGCAGGCGCACTTTATCAAGCCGTCAGAGATTTTCTGTCAGCCGGATAAAGGTTTGCCGGGGCAAACATAATATTCAATTTGGCGGTCTGTTTTCGCAGACCCCGGTATCGTGTTTTACGATACCCGAACAGCCGTTTAACGACTGCAAAAACGTGTTCTACCTTTGCTCTGACCGATGATTTTTTATGTTCTGCTTTCTTTGCTGCATATTGTCCGCTTTTTGAAAGCTTTTTCATTGTTGAAGGTTTTCTGTTTATCTTGTATTTGATTTTTCGACCATTTTTATTTTTAACAACTGCATTTTCTCGCTTTTCTGCACCGATATATCCACTGTCACCGTATAATTCTTCCTCTTCTCCATGCATAAGATCAGGCGTTGCTGTTACATCGTGTTCATTAGCACCTGTTACTTTCAGATGATGTACAAGTCCGCTGTCCTTATCTACTCCGATATGAGCCTTATATCCAAAGTGCCATTGGTTTCCTTTCTTCACGGAATGAGCGTCCTTATCACGCTTTTTATCCTTGTTCTTTGTCGATGACGGCGCAGCAATAAGAGTGGAATCCACTATCGTTCCACGCTTTAATATCAAGCCTTTTTCGCTGAGAATGTCTATTACCTGATGAAACAGTTTTTCCTGCAATCCATTTTCAACAAGTATATTTCTGAATCTTCCGATAGTATCTCCATCGGGAACCTGATCGGGTGAATCTACTCCGCAGAAATCTGAAAATGCACGGCTGTCTATTAACTCGTTCATTACTTTCATATCGGAAAGGTCATAAAGGTTCTGAAGAAGAAATATGCGAAGCATCAGCTCAAGGTCGTAGGGCTTGTTTCCGTGCTCTCCTTTGTAATAGCACGGTCTGATTATCCCTATCCACTCGTCAAATGGTATTATCCACTCTATCTTTTCAAGAAATTCTTTTTTGCTTGTTCTGGCTTGTGCCAGTTCATCGCTTATAAGCGAGAATGTCAGTTATTTATTCATAACTATATTATACCATTTTTCTTCCTGATTTTCAATAGTTTGAGCGGTATTGCCTATATCACAAACTAACGCCGCTTGCAAGACTGTTAAGCTATATTATATCCAAACGGACAGAAAAAAATTATCCTTTATCTTTGTCAGCGAAAAATAGCAGCGTCCTTCTCTCCGATAAAAGAGAACAGAACGCCTGGTGTTTTTGTAATCAGCTGCTGCTTATTTTCCTCATATGATGAAGATAAACAATGAGCAGCGATACTCCCGTGAACACCCACGAAGCCACATATACGTTCATAAGCATATCGTAGGTGGGAACCATCTTGAATATGGTAGCAAGCCATATCAGTCGGAATACTACCGTTCCGAGTATGGTAAATATTGCAGGCTCCAGAGATTTGCCCATGCCTCTGAGAGCTGCACTTTCGACTTCATATGTAGTGGTAAGGCCTTCCAGTGAGCATACGTGATACATTCTGCTGAGAGCAAATGCCGCAACCATTTCGCTGGTGGTATATATGCTTACAAAGAAGTCGCCCCATGCAATGAATATGATGCTCAGCGCCTCGGTAAAAACAAATCCGAAAAGCATACACTGCCAAAAAATCCTTTTGCATCTTTTGATATTTCCTGCACCGTAATTCTGGCTGGTAAAGGTGACAGCCGCCTGAGCAAAGGCATTGGCAATGTCATAGGTGAAATACTCGAAATTCAGTGCCAGCGATGAGCCTGCAATGGCGTATTCGCCGAATGAGTTTATTCCGCTCTGAATGAACACATTTGATATGGAAAATATAGCACCCTGTATTCCCGCAGGAATGCCTATTTTCAGCACTCTTATAAGGGGCTGCTTTTTTATCCTCATCTTTTCAAAGCGGAAAGCAAATTCGTCCTGCCGCCTGTAAAGGTGTATAAGCACCAAGGCGGTGCTTAAAACATTTGATATTACTGTTGAAATGGCAACGCCCGCTACTCCCAGCTTAAATACTATAACGAGCACAAGATTCAGCACTACATTCACTATGCCCGATATCAGCAGGTAGTACATAGGCCGCTGACTGTCGCCATAGCTTCGCAGAATGGCTGCTCCGAAATTGTATATCACCATAAACGGGATACTGATAAAATATATGTTTATGTACAGCAGAGCTTCATCAAGAACGCTTTCGGGTGTGCCTGAAAGCTCAAGTATGGGCCTTGCAGTGAGCCAGCCGATAAGCATAAGACCTATGCCAAGGAATACGCCGAAGGTAATGACGGTGTGAAGCGTCTCGCTTATTTTTCCTCTGTCCTTCTGACCGATGAGCATTGCAAGAACCGCATTGGGGCCTACCGAAAGCCCCACGATAAGATTAACGAATATGCCCACCAGAGCCACGCAACTGCCCACAGCTGCCAGTGCATTATCCCCTGCAAAACGTCCCACAACAGCCACGTCCGCCGAGTTGAACAGCTGCTGCAGGATACTGCTGAAAGCCAGCGGCATTGCAAACAGGATAAGCTTTCCCGCAAGACCGCCGTTAAGCATGTCCATTTCTTTTGATTTTACAGAATCCACACTATTTTCCTCCCGATAAATACATCAAGCAACGCCGTCTCTGTGGCTTCCTGCTTTAACGTATTACATTTTATCACAACAGGAAAAATATTACAAGCATGATTTTGTGAAAGCAATCAGCATTATTCATGCTCAAAGCTTTATTTCAGATACTTATAGCAAAAAAAGCCCTGCATCGTTAAATGCAGAGCTTTTGAGGCATACTCAAATGTTATTCAAGCACAAGAAGCAGAGCCATCTTGAACTTTCCGTCAGCTGTTACACTGTGGAGACCGTTTTTCTCAAAACGGAAGTTCTCACCTGCTTCAATGGGATAATCCTTACCCTCATAGCCGATAACTGCCTTGCCCTCAAGAGCGAAAATGATCGCATTTCCGGGAGCACGGTGGGGCTGCAGACCTGTGCCCTCATCAAATGACATAAGCACGAACTTCATGCTGCTGTTGCTTGCAATATCAAGGTTTGCGATGCTTCCCTCTTCATAGGGAATAAGGTGCTTGAGCTTCATAACTTCTCCTGCTTTAACTGCACTGTTCATAACTATCTCCTTATCTGTGATTATTTCGGTATAAATAATTCCTTCGCCGCTTTCCATTCCGCACAGAGTGGCAGGCGGAACTATCAGCACGCTTCCCTCGATCATTTCACACCGAACGGAAGGTTCTCCGACGATAAAATCGCCCTTTCCCTCAGCTGCAATGTATATTGCTGTGCTGTCATAGCTTTCACGGCTTATGGACGTATTTTTTCCAAGCGAGAAAAATGATACGCCTGTTTTAGTGCCGAGACCCGTATTTCTTGAAATGGTCATGCCATCTCTTGCAGGTCTTTTATCGGCAATTCTGAAAACGCCTTCTGACATTGGATATCTCCTTATTTTTCATTGTACTCAGTGTACATATGATATTATACACCGTTTTACTCTAAATTTCAAGCAGATACATAGGTGAACATATAAACCTTTTATAACAGAGGTCTGTTCTCAGTTTTGGTCATATGGTATCCTGAAATAGTCAAGTATCTTCTTGAAATTATCCTGTGCCGACAGACAGGTATCAATCAGATAACCTTTTTCATAAGTCCACTCTTTAAGCCCACGGTAATAGAACATTTTCAGTTCATCTGTTATAATAAACGGAACAATGTTATTGCAAAGACATTCCTTGAACATGATAAGTCTGCCCACACGACCGTTTCCGTCCTGAAAAGGGTGGATCTTTTCAAATTTCTGATGAAAGCCAATGATATCCTCAATACTTTTGGATCTTATCAGATCATATTCACTTATAAGCTTTTTCATTTCCAATGAAACATTTTCAGGCGCAGTTGTTTCCATACCGCCGACCTCATTTGGGAATCGTTTGTAATCGCCGACTGCAAACCAATCTTTGCGGCTGTCTGCCGTGCCGTTTTTCAGCGTTCCGTGAAGCTGTTTTATAAACTTCTCCGTAAGCTTTTTATCTGCACTGTCGATTATCATATCAATACACTTGAAATGATTGACTGTCTCGACGATATCGTCCACATTCACTGCCTCATTTTCAAAACCGATAGTATTGGTTTCAAAAATATAGCGTGTCTGGTCGTGGGTAAGCCTGCTTCCCTCAATATGATTTGAATTATAGGTAAGGTCGATCTGTATTTTATGATATATGCCGCCTGAATATTTACTTGCTTTTTCGTTCCTGAGTATTTCAAGAAGTGTTTCGGGAGCCTTTTCCTTAGTATTTTTACGGGCTGGTTTTACAGCATCTTCGGGGATATTCCATGTTTTACCCGTAAGAAACGCACCATCAATACGTCCCGCTGAGCAATAGTTCCTTACGCTTCTTTCGGAAATTCCCCATTTTTCGGCTGTTTGTGAAACTGAAAGATATGCCATATCATCACCTACCGATATTATTATAACACATTATCGGCAAAATATCAACAGCAAAATACCGAAATTCCTGCAGTTTTTGCCGATAGCGGCATAAAAATAATCCGCAAAAAATGAGAATATCCCCACAAATTCTATGCAAATCCAAAATATTAACCCAAAAGTTACATTTAAATACACCTGTATTCCTGCAAATTTATTGACAAAGCAGTGAAAAACCTTTAAAATAGAAGAAGTGTTTATATTGAATCGAAAAGAGGAAATCAGGGAATGTTTAAAATAATGGATTCGGACGAAGCAGTAAAGCTCATACATGACGGTGATGTTATCTGCCTGAATTCGTTTGTGGGAATAGAAAATCCCGTAGAGCTTCACGAGGCACTGTACCGCCGATACAAGGCAACAGGCTCGCCTGCTCACCTTACAATAGTATCAAGCGCAGGCTTAGGTGTATGGGACGAGAACCGCAATGCGGAAAGCTACATAAGAGAGGGGGCTGTGGATAAGCTTATCTGCGGCCATTTCGGAGCTATGCTCAGCACAAAGAAGCTGGTGCTGGAGGATAGGTTTGAATCATATAATCTTCCTCTGGGCTGCATTTCCCACGCTATCAGAGCGCAGGCGGGAGGTCTGCCCGGAGCATTATCAAAGGTCGGTCTGGATATTTTCGTTGACCCTCGCCTTGATGGTCCCGGAATCAACAATATATCAAAGGACACATCGCTTGTAAAGCGTGTTGAGGTAGATAACGAGGAATTTCTCTACTATACTCTTCCGAAGCTGAATGTTGCCCTTATCAAGGGAACTGCTGCTGACCGCAAGGGAAACATTTCATTCGATGATATGTATATGTCTGGCGATGCGCTGTCCATCTGCCAGGCGGTAAAAGCAAACCATGGCAAGGTCATAGTTCAGGTTGACAGGATAGTCAGCACACCTGCCCGTCCCCGTAATACCATTATCCCCGGCTGTATGGTCGATGCTATTGTTATGGTCGAGCCTGAGCCTCGTCATGCGGCATATGAGTCCCTTACGGGAAGCTTTGAGATCCCTTATGCCCAGTGGCATGACTGGTACGAGATGCTTGCAGAGCGCACATACACCAAGCATGCAGAAAATCCTGCGGGAAATATTATCGGTAAGCGTGCTTCCATGGAGCTTAAACCCGATGATATAGTAAATATCGGCATAGGTCTCCCCGAAAATGTGGCTCGCTATGCAAGACAGAGCGGAATGCTGGACAGGATAACCCTTACCGTTGAATCTGGAGGCGTAGGCGGCTTCCCTGCTTCGGGAACAGTGTTCGGAGCAATGATAGGCGCTGCTTCCATGAACGATATGGCAAACCAGTTCGACCTTTACGATAACGGAGGTCTTGACATCTGCTTCATGGGCGCTCTTGAAGTGGATCGTTTCGGAAACGTTAATTCTCACCGTGGTCCCGGCGCATTTTCGGGCATAGGCGGATTTGCCAACATCACTGCCAAAACTCCCACGGTAGTTTTCTGCCTCACATTCAACACCAAGGGACTTGATGTTACCGAAAACGGCGAAGAAGTAAAGATAAACAAGAACGGCTCTATTGCAAAGTTTGTGAATAAGATAGATAACATCAGCTTTTCAGCCAAGCGTGCTCATGTCAATAACCAGAATGTTCTGTATGTTACCGAGCGCTGTGTTTTCCGTCTTGAAGATAACGGTCTGAAGCTCATTGAGGTTTACCCCGGCATTGATATGCAGAAGGATATCCTTGATCTGCTGGATTTTGATATTGAGATAGATGAAAAACTTTTGATTAAGTAAAACAAAAATCCATTGTTCGGTTTAAGAACCTGTCTTCATAAGAAATGTGTGCGGATTTTCGAGCATAATTTTGTTGCAGAGTAGGCAAAAATCCGCAGGCGGGCTTTCGCCCGGCAAGGATTTTTAACGCAGTCTGCGGCAAAATTTGCCGAAAACACGTGCGCATATGCTTGTGAAGACGGGTTCTAAATATCCGACCAATGGATTTTTTATGTAATCTATATTATTTCATGCCGTCCTGAGGGTGAAGAGGGCATTTGCCTGTAAGCTCATAATGGCAGTTGCAGCAGCTGTCGCCGTAGCCAAGAGTGGTAGTGCGCTTGAAGCCGTTACCCATGTAGTAGGATATCATATAATCCACACTGCATATTCCCGGGAGCATTCCCTCTGCACCGAATTTCTTTGCAAAGGCGATGAAGCCGCATTTTGTAATGTCGATCTCGAAGCTGTTGCTGTCGATGTTGCGGTAGCTTATCTCCCAGTCAAAGGGGTGAAGTCCGTTTTTCTGGCGCTCCATATGCTTTGCCGCTTTTTTGCGGAAGCCGTTCAGATACGTCTTTCCTGCCATGTGCAGAAATGGCTTTGGAACGGTCAGCAGCATTTTCTCATTCATGAGCCACATAAGCTCGTCCGCCTGCTCGGCTGTCAGCGAAAGCTCCCGCATGGTCTTATACCACGCCACATAAGACGGTGCATAGGCATAATTAAATGAAAACACGCTTTCCCCTATATCGGGAGTTTCTTTCAGCACTTCACGGAAAAGCTTATCCGAGCCGCTTTTGAATTTATCCCAGAAATCCCTGCCATATTTTTCGATTATCATTTTACGGCTTCTCGACATAGTGAGCCAATAAATAAATTTCATCATTTTCAGTTTACCTCGCTGCTTATCTGCTCTATCCAGCTGCAAATGTTATCAAGCACAAGCTTTCCGTTTCCCACATTGCAGTGATTCTGAGCGTCCTCCTTGTCGGTGAAAAGACGGAAAGTCAGGCTTTTTACATTTTTCAGCATATTTATCTCTCGTCCCACCATGCGGTAATCAATGAAATGATCCTGATTTGCGCCCACGATGAGCATATCCTGTGTTATCCTGTCGGCAATGGGGGCAATATTGTAAAGCTTCAGCTTTTTGGCATATCCGTATGCGTCCTTTGCCTCGTAGGCGTACATTCCATGCTTTAAGCCCCAGTCGATAACAGGCTCCTTTTTAGCCTTGATGCCGAAAACAAGGTTTATGAGCGGTCTTGCGTGAAGCGCCATAAATATGCGGAAGAGCTTTTGAACAGCAGGCTTCTGCATTCCTACGATAACGTCCTGAAAACATGGGAATACCGACCACGCCACTACCCGCTTTATGCGCTTGTCAAATGCCGCCGCTCTTGGCGCCAGATATCCGCCAAGGGATATGCCGATTATGGTAACGTCGTCAAGCTTGAAATAGTCCAGCACTGCCTTGATGGGCTTTTCCCACTCATGGGTGAAGTGCATTCCCTGTACCCTCATAACTCCGCCCTGTCCGGGACCCTCAAACATATAGACCTCAAAGCCTTTTTCACGAAGATAAAGTACGGTGAAAAGAAATTCTTCAAAATAGCTGTCGTTTCCGCCGTGGATAAGTATTGTACCCTTGCTTTTGCCTGTAGGAACGGTGTGCATAACAGGAAGCTTTACATTTTCAAAGGGCACGTCAAATTTTTCTATAACAGCATTTTCACCCTCAAAGAAATCCGCATAATACTTATAAAAAAGCTTGGTGGCTTTAAGATAGTATTTTTTCTTGTCAGGGTCGCCGTCATACATAAAAAACTCGCTCATACGGTAATATGCAATGGCATTTTCGGTGCGTTCCTCGCTCATCGCCTTGTCGCCGAGAGCAATAAGCTCACGCTTCCAGTCTGCGCTTACCTTTATCTTTGATGCTATTGGAGCCACGTCCTCAAGCCTGCCGCCGTCCCAGTTGATTACACGGTTCAGCTGATAGTTGAAGTTGCTCTCGCTGTTAAGCTCATATACGCCTTTTTTCAGTTTTACGGGCTGTGTGATATCATATTTTTTCATCGGAACTCCTCCTTAAACTATACCTATGATATCATACTTCCGATGAAAATACTTTCAATTATCTGCTGTTATTCGCTGCCTTTCACAAATTCCGAAAAGGAGATGCCGAACATTCTTTTGCAGGTGGCGGCAAAATGGGATGGAGAATCAAATCCCGCACGCATGGAGGCTTCGGTGATATTTCCATACTTTTGGAAATGGATATACCCCTTGCGCATCTTATCCATGGCAAGATAGCGATGTAGGGATATGCCCACATTTTCCTTGAAAAGATGTGACAGTCTGCTGGGAGAAAGGCAGACCTTTGCGCAAAGCTGGGCTGTTATATCCTCGGGCACTTCGTCAAGCGAGCGCAGATATTCCAGCACCTGGTATATCCTCTCATCACGGAGGGTATTCCCCACGGTGTCAAGCCCCAGAAGCTGAGTTATAAGGCTGTCAGCCTGTGCAGGAGGATTGTTTTTCCATATCTTGCGGAGCTTTTCGACAGTTTCTTTGTCACCACAGAAGTACGGTCTGCCGCACAGATACTGCTTCTGCGCCTCTTCGGCAATGCTGCCTGCGGTATCAAACAGAAAGACCAGCATATCACCCGTTTCGGCATATGCTGTGTGGACTACATCTGAGGCTATGAAAACAGCGTCCGCATCAAAGCTGTCACCCGATACGACACAATGAACAGGGCCGTCCAGACCTGCGATAAAATGGACTGCCAGATGGCTGTGCGGGTCGGGAGTGCGATACTCCGCACGCATCATTATGTGATCGTATCCGAAAACTGTGCTTGTCATCTGTGACCGCCCTTTCATTTTAGTAGTGATTAGCGTTTGCTAATTTTATTATATCACATTTTATTGGATTTGGGAAGATGCAGGCATAAATTTACAGTATTGACAATCTATCCTATACTTGCTATAATCAAATCAGGCAAAATGTCGCATATTCTAAATTTACCGAGGAACAGCCATGAATTTTTTCAGCAATATTGATATACAGTTTGACATTGGCGAGTGCAGGCTCCATGCGGTCAATCTTATCTCGACCCATATTATCCACGACTTTCCCATGCACAGCCACGGCATCGGCTGCTATGAGATACACTACATTTCCGAGGGACACGGCACCCTTATCGCTGACGGCAGGGAGTTTGATATTACCCCCAACACCCTGTTCATCACAGGCCCGCTGGTGCCCCATGCACAGATAACCGATAAAAGCGATCCCATGCTTGAATGGTGTATCTACCTGAGGGCTGACGATGGGAACGAAAAAGACTATGACAGTCTGATACGGCAATTCCTGGCGCAGAAATTCTGGATAGGTCAGGACAATCAGGAGCTTCTCCCACTGTTCCGCAAGCTTTTTTCCGAGCTTGAAAGCCGTCAGACAGGCTACACCGACATGGTGAAGCTGCTGATATCCGAGGCAGTCATCGACATCACAAGAAATTACATAAGCAGCTCTGCGGAAAACGGAGTTTCCCCCACAAACAGCTTTGAGCGCACAAGCCTTACCATAGAGGAATACTTTCTTTACGAATATCGCACTGCCAGCCTTGAAGAGCTGTCTGAACGGCTGAGGCTCAGCACAAGGCAGACTCAGCGGCTTATAGAAAAATATTATGGCAGCAGCTTCAGCGAAAAGAAAACTCAGGCAAGAATGTCCGCCGCACAGCTGCTTCTTGCAGATGAATGTTTAAGTCTTACGGATATTTCGGAACGGCTGGGCTATTCATCTCAGGAATATTTCACTGCCGCTTTTAAAAAATATTACAAAATCTCCCCTGGACGGTTCAGGAAAAGCATGAAATTATAAAAATGTGACATCTGCAATGCTATAAGGTCATCATATACTCTTACTTTAATATTCCGATATCGGTATAATTAAAAGGTAAATCGCTTATTAAGGAGAAGTCACGCTATGATACTTATGGTACTTGTAGTAATATGCTACACCATCACGTCCCTGAACGACAAATACGCCGTCAGCAAGGCGGGAATGAACGGCAGCCAGATGACCTTTGTTATGGCAGCCGCCACATCGTTCTTTATGATATTCACCCTGCCCTTTCTGAACAGAACTTTTGAGATAACTCCCCTTTCTTTTGTGTTCATCTTTCTGCTGCTCATATCAAAGCTGCTGGAATTTCAGATGTCCGCAAGGATACTTGTGGAAATGTCCGCATTTGAGCTGAAAGCATGGCTTGGAATATGTATGTTCATGTCATATTTCACGGATATTATCCTCGGCAATGCAACATTTACAGCCCTGAAAATCCTCTGCGTGGCAATAACCGCCGCAGGTCTTATAATGATAGCCAAAACGGGCAAAAAGAATGTTAACTACAAAAAAATAGTTGTACCCCTGATACTTTATCTCCTTTCCAGATACGGCTACGGCATTGCAGTTACATGGATAAACAAGGTGGGCTGCATTTCGTCGGATATGGCGCTTTTTGCGGCGCTGATAATCCTTGCTGTAATACTTTTCCCCAAGTCAGATATTATCAGCCTTGCAAAAAGAAAGCCCAAGGAAGTAAGCATCGTTGCCCTTGCAAAGATTCCCAACGTTCTGGGACTTATACTTGAAAACGCTGTTATAGCCATAAGCCTGACAAACGACTCATTTATCCAGCCCATGATACTGATAACCATTCTTATTATCGGTATGTTCCAAAAGACAGAGCGTCCCACAGGCTGGAACTTAGCGGGAAGCATCATCTGTGCTGTGGGCATACTGGGATTCCAGTTTGCAGGGCTTGTATGATATAACGCAGTAAGATAACAAAGACCTCATCACAAAGCCCGGATAAGCAGGCTGAATGATGAGGTCTGTTTTTGTATTATACTATTTCAAAATCATAATCGCCGTGTATGGGAATGAGCTTTGAGTCTATCCGCTCAACATAGCCCCACCTGAGCTGTTCCAGAGAATGCACAAGAGCGTCAATATCCGCAGACCGTCCTTCTGCTTCCATTTCAACGGAGCCGTCATCCAGATTTTTCACCCAGCCAGATATTCCGTAATTTCTTGCGGTGTAGCACGCTGTGTATCTGAAACCCACGCCCTGAACATTGCCGTGAAATATGAAGTGCTTCCGTATTTTTTCCAATTCTGATTTCCTTTCGTTACGCAAGTATTTCTCTTATTTGTCTGTTCACTATACCGCTGAGCAGATCAAGCCTTTTCTGATCTACGGATATTCCGGGGTGCTGCCTGAAAGCAAATCCTTTAAGATTTTTCAGCTCTGTGCGAATATCATCAGTCAGCAGTCCCCTTGCGGTCGCTATAAAGTCAGAACCGACAGACGGTCTGAGCTTTTTCAAATACCAGTCAACATTTTTGAGCTGGTCATTATCCAGATCAAAGCACAAAGAACGGTTGTTATCAAACACCGGAGCCATTTCGATGATATTCATTGTATCATTGTCCGCAAGCACTCCGAAATTTCCGAGATGCCTGTCAATATTCAGGATAAGACTGTCAAATATGCACATTCGTCTGAAATCATCACCGCTGCCGATATTTTCAAAAAATCCAAGCAGAGACGCAATGCTTTTTCCGCCTGTGATAACTCTGCCTGCCTTTACAAGGCCCATATGTTCATCGGTGAACAGCCTGCACTTGCTGACAAGCCTGCCATGCAGAAAATCCATATCATATGGCACATATTTTTTGCAGATGATCTCAGCCAGCTGTGACGCAAGATATTCCGACAGCGGCTCGATCACAAAGGCAGAACTTCCGCTTTTGCATAGAAATATTTCGTCCGCTTCACGTACCCAACACTTGGCATATGAACCGTCTGTGCCGAATTCGGGTGAAATCGATGAAAAGTCGGTATCGCTTATAGCACCGTCAAATGCGGCATTTGCTATAATTTCATCAAAAGGATTGCTGTACAGCGAAACATCTGCCCATTTAAGGGTGCTGGTCTCTTCCCTGACCCAAAAGGTGTCATTTAGAGAGACCGCATGGGTCACACGGATAAATCCATCTAACTCGGTACATCCGTACCTTTCGAGCAGCTGTTCTATGTGCTTTCTGTGCTTGGGCGCTTTTCTTCTGTCAAGAAAGCTGAAAAGATCGGCATAGCCCAAGGGACGCAGCTCTGTAAACCATTCAAGCTCTTTAAGCCGGATTTCGCCAAACTCATCATGTTCACAGCTGAACAAAAGCCACGGAGTGTCCTTATTCATAAGGAGATATGTCATCTTTTCACTTCCTTTTGCGATTTTAATATGATTATAGCATATACGGTAATGGCTGTCAAATGCAGATAAATCTGTCTTTATTTCACCTGAAAGAACTCTATCTGCTCGCCAAGAGGGCCAAAGCAAAAGGCTATCCTTGCACTAAGAGGCTTTTCAGATGGTATTACAATGTCCTTTGGCTCAATAAATACCTCATACCCAGCCTCTCTTACAGCAGCTGCGCACCTGTCAGTATCATTTACGGAGAAAGCAAAGTGACGTATCACACCTGTATCTGCATCGTCTTCCCTGTTTGTGAAAATCTCTATTACTCCGTTTCCCGTGTCAAACATTATGCCGTCTTCCCACACTCGGGTTGTTTCAAGTCCCAGCACATTGCCGTAAAAATCCACTGCCTTGTCATATTCCTGCCCTTTTCTGCATTTGAGCGATACATGATGTATTCCGTTCACAAGATTTTTCATCTGCTTACCTCCAAACATTTGATGTATATAATTATACACCATATGCGCAGAAATTTCAATTACCGATTGACGTTCATCTGCCAGATATGCTATAATGTCAGTGAATATTAACACGGAGGTTTGCTATGTCTGATTTTGTTAGATTAAAAGCCCCAAGAGGCTGGATAAATGACCCCAACGGATTTATTTATTACAAGGGCGAATATCACCTGTTCTATCAGCATTTTCCCTATGCGCCGATATGGGGCAGAATGCACTGGGGACACGCTGTAAGCAAGGAGCTGATGCACTGGGAGCACAAGGATATCGCACTTTACCCATCAAAGCCCGATGACCGAAGCGGCTGCTTTTCGGGAAGCGCTGTTGAGCATAACGGCAGGCTGCACATTTTCTACACTGGTGTGAGCTACAAAGAGGAAAATCCGCAGAACATCAACACCTGCATCAATGATGAATTTACTGCCGCACAGATGACCATAACCTCGGAAAACGGCTATGATTTTGATAATTTGGCGGACAAGTTCACTGTAATACCGCCTATTGAGGATAAAACTGTAGGCTGCAAAAATCATACCCGTGACCCCAAGGTATGGCGTGGCAAGTACGCATGGTACATGGTTCTGGGCAGCACCGCTGACAGAAAAGGACGTCTGCTTTTCTACAAAAGCTCCGATCTTGTTAACTGGGAATACGTGAACTTTGCCGAAAAGGACGGCATGGGCTGGATGTGGGAATGTCCCGATTATTTTGAGACTGACGGAACGGGAGTTATCGTTATATCCCCTCTTGGTTTTCTGAAAGACGAAAAGCTTTATGATGCTGTTACGATATGCACTCTTGCCGATTTTGACGAAGCAAGCTGCAAAATGGATATTGCGGACAAATGGCAGCTTTTTGACTGCGGCGAGGATCTTTATGCCCCGCAAAGCACTGCTGACGAAAACGGCCGCCGTGTTATCATAGCATGGGCACGTATGCCCGAGCCTTTTGCCAAAAACCGCAGAGGAATGTTCTGTATCCCTCGCATTGTTGAAGTGCGGAACGGTCACATATATTTCCGTCCCCACCCCAATGCCGAAAGGCTTTTCACCAAAAAGATAACCTCTCCCTCAGAAGCAGGTGCGGACGGATATAAGCTCAGCCTTGATATGGATAACGGCGAAGAGGTAAACATCGGCGGATACAAGCTATCACGGAAAAATGACATTATTACCGCTGACCGCTCCGATGTTTTTGCAGGTCACAGTGAGATAAAATGCGTATTTCACACTCCTGAGATCAAGGAGGGCTGTCATCTTGATATTTACGTTGACCCAAATCTTATCGAAGTGTATGTAAACAATGGCGAATACGTGCTGACAAACACTGTTTACGGTTTATCGGACGAAATATCCGCCCAAAGCTATGAGCTGTACGCTGCCGCAGATTAAAAAATACAAAGCCCGCCAAAATATCTTGACGGGCTTTGCTGTTATTATAATGTGGTTATTTTAAGACTGTCCTCAGGCTCGGGAGAATAGCCGTTGTCGGAATAAAGCTCATATGTGCTGCCGTCATAGCCCAGCAGTCTGAGAGCTGACATATCAATCTGAGAGGTATTGTCTGCCGCAGCTCCGAAAGGTATTGCCTTTCCCTTGCGTATAAAGAAAACAAGGGTATCAAGAGGAGCTTCAACATAATGATGACCTGCGGGAAGTACAGCGGCGGTATAGTCGCTTACGGACTTCATGCTTATCATCATCATCTCTTCAGGAAGATATACATATCTGCCCTGTGCGTTCTGCTTGTAAATGGGTGCTATCATAAGCTCATTGCCAAGGAACAGCTGATCTTCTGCCTGCTTTGCCGTGTTATCCTCGGGGAAATCGAATGCCAAAGGTCTGAACATCATTTCATCATTCAGCGCTGCCTTTAAAAACTCGCTGTAAAGGTATGGGATAAGTGCATATCTTATCTTTATCATTTCGGCAGCGGAAGCGATGTTATCGAACTGATAAAGCTCCTGCAAGCGTGTTCCGTCTGCTGAGTGATTGCGGAAAAGCGGTGTGAACAGCGAATACTGGAGCCAGCGGAGCATAAGGTCTTCGGTGGTATCGCAGCCAAATCCGCCTGTATCGGAGCCTGTGAAAAGGAAGCCTGCCATATTGAGTGCAGGAAGCTGCTGCATTGACTGGAGAATATGCGACCACCAAGACTTGTTATCGCCCTGCCATATTCCGCCGTAGCGGTGTGCGCCGATGTAGGAGGAACGGGAGAAGAACAGTGTACGCTTATGGGGGCATATCTTTCTGAGAGCTTCGTTGGCGGAGCGTGTCATATTCATGCCGTAAAGGTTATGTACCTCGCTGTGCTTTACCATTTTGCCATTAACATTATGGTAGAATTTGTCATAATCACCCTTGTTGCCGTTAAGTCCCGCAACCATTCCTGTGAATGCAAAATACTCGTTGATGCCCATGTTGCCCGAAGTAAGCTTTTTTATCTCATTGCAGGTATCGGCAAGCCTGTCCTCGGTGTAGAAGATGGCAGGCTCGTTCATATCGTTCCAGAAGCCCTCTATGCCAAGGTCTGTGAGAGCCGCATATTTTCTGCCGAACCAGTCTCTTGCCTCAGGCTGGAGGAAATCGGGAAAATGAACTCTTCCGGGCCATACTGCACCCACAAAGTCCTTACCCTCGGCGTTCTTGCAGAAATAGTTGTTTTTCACACCCTCCTCGTAAACGTCATAGCCGTCCTCTATCTTAACGCCTGCGTCGATTATGGGAACAAGATGTATGCCCTGCAACTTCATATCGTCGGAAAGCTTTTTAAGGTCAGGGAAGCGCTCCTTATCAACGGTGAAATCCTTGTAGCGCTCCATATAGTCGATATCCAGATAAATGCTGTCGAGGGGAACGCCTGCTTCCTTGCATTTTTCGGCAACGGTGCGGATACCCTGCTCATTCCTGTAGCCCCAGCGGCTCTGACCGTATCCGAAAGCCCAGAAAGGCGGGATATAGCTCCTGCCGATAAGCTGCCTGAACTGCTTTACGATGTCCTTTTCGTTTTCGCCTGTGATGATATATACGGCAATGTCATTCTTTTCGGGCTTTATCTGCATAAGGCTTCTTTTGGTGTAGCCGATGTCAAACTCCATTCTGCCGGCATAATCGAAAAATGCACCGAAGGTCTGCTTTCCGCAGATGATTATAAAGTTGTGAGAGCCGTAAAGCGAACGGGTATCCTCGTGATGATTGGGATTATCGTAGTTCCAGCTCACATACTGCCAGCCTCTTTTGTTGATGCCACGTATCTGCTCGCCCAGACCATATACGATATCGTCCTCGGAAAGAGCGTATGTGAACACTCCGTCTTTGACATCAAAATAAGGGAGCTTATCCTCTGATTTTTCTATATCCTTAACAACAGCGTCAGTGAAAAAGGGGTTTCCGTAAACATATTTTTTTATCATTTCAGCACTTCCTTTAAAATTTACGTTGATGTTTTATTCTTCTTATGATATAATACTATAAAACAGCTTTGTAATCTATTGATATTCTACCATTTACTGATACTATCCTACTTTTTCGGAGGCGGCAGCATGAATAATATAAGCTCAAAGGAAAATCGGATACACTCTTCCGATATAAAGCCGTTCAGCTACTACAAATGTTCTATTCCCGATTATTTCAACTGCGTTCCCATGCACTGGCACAGCGAGTTTGAGCTGAGCTTTGTCCGTGAAGGCTCGGCACAGTTTATCTGCGGGGAGGAAAAATTCACATCGCAGGCTGGAGATATAATCATAACCCTGCCGAATGTGCTCCACTCCATTTATCCATGTCCCCACATCACACAGGTGTATGATACTATCGTATTCAGCAGCGACATTTTCGGCAGCTCCGACTCCGACAGATATGTCACAGATTGTATAAAGCCGCTGATAAACGGAAGTATGCGGATACAGACTCACATTACCCCCGAGCATCATTATTACAGCGAGCTTGAAAAAATAACAGGCAACATTTTTTCCTGTGCTGTGGGCGACACACCATCGCTGGATATGCTGCTGAGAAGTGAGCTTATACGGCTTTTCTGGCTGCTGGAGACTGAGGCGGAAAGCGACCCCGATTACAGCGAATCGGGAAGCGTTATCCGTCCCGCCCTCGAATATATCGCAAAGAATTACAACGATGTTATCACCATAAAGCAGCTTGCCGCCACGGTTCACCTGAGCGAAAGCTATTTTATGAATCGCTTTCATGACCATGTGGGACTGAGCGCAATGGAATACATCTCGCATTTCAGGATAGACAAGGCGTGCAAGGCGCTCCGCAGCAGCGATAAGGACGTTCTGGAGATCGCCTTTGACTGCGGCTTCCGCAACATATCCAACTTCAACAGGCAATTCAGGAGGATAATCGGCTGTTCCCCTACAGAATTCAGGAACAAAATTACGGAATTTCCGTAACAGATTATTTTATAGTCACATCATTTTCCGCTTTGTTACTTCCGTATGTACAGTCGATTTGCTTATGCCGAATTTTTTTGCGGCAGCACGCACCGTTGACCTTGTTTCTATTATGTACTCCCCTAATATTACAGGACGTTCCTTTTGTTCATCGTAGCTTATCATGCTGACAACAGCCCCCATTCAAATTTTGGCGTTATAACATATTTATGCGCTTTTAAGAGGGGTAATGACATTTTATGTTATCTGCGTGTCATTCTCTGTCCAAAAGCTGTACATTGACAAGATGGGACAAAAAAGCTATAATGCTAGTTAGCAAAAACTAATTGATCGTAAAATTGCGGAATGGAGTAAATATGTTTGATAAACGCCTGATGAAAATTTGTCCCGAAAGCAGAAAATATATCATAGGAAACATCGTGCTTCAATGGCTGGAGCTGATGTGCAATGCCCTGATGATATATACTGTTGCTCAAATGATCGAACAGAAATATAAGCTTTTCCACGAGCTGCCCATGGGTGCCTTTGCTGCTCCCATTGCTGTGATTGCAAGGAAGTGATGGCATGAAAAAGCGCAGCAAAGCAGGTACACTTTTCAGAATGCTGGGGCTTGTAAAGCCGTTGGCAGGATTTATGGTTCTGGCTGTAGTCACAGGCACACTGGGCTTTCTGGCGGTGCAGTTCATACCAGTTCTCGGCGGATATGCCGTGCTGAACGGTCCGGGATATGATGCTCCACTGGCGCTGAAAACTATCTGGATACTGCTGGCGGTATTTGCTCTTCTCCGTGCAGTGCTGATACTAATCACCAATAAAACTATAGACAAAAAATCATCGCATAATCCATATACGCAAGATTATGCTCAATTTTTTGTATAGTTTTTAATTGGTGCTTAGTATGAGATATACCGAGCAGAAAACCAATCATTACATAGCCTTCACGCTCCTTGCAATAGTCAGGGACAAAGTGTTCAAATCGCTGAGGAGTCTTTGCCCACACCATCTCCCCCATATGTATCGCAATAGTTACCGAGATTGTAATGTGCCTTTTCATCGGCAGCTTTCACCCTTATATGGGCCTGCTGGCGGCAGCGGCATTCCTTTGCGTGGGTGTGGTAGTTCCGCTGATAATATCAAAGGTCAGCGGCAATACAGACGATGAGATAAGAGGTCAGTCGGGCGAGCTGGCGGCTCTGGTGCTTGAAAATATCCGTGGACTGAACGAGAC
>NZ_JAOQKB010000009.1:0-64723 GCF_025567215.1 Huintestinicola butyrica | reverse complement strand
TTACAGCAGCGGAGCTGTGGATATCTGCGGAATGCTCATTCCGCTTCTGGCGTTCATGTCCCACCATATAATGGCAATAAAGCACCTTATTCTCAGCAAAAAATCAAAATAAACATAATAAACAGCTGCGGCTCCCATGTTTGTCGCATGGGAGCCGCAGCTGTTTATTCAGCCGATGTATCATCGAGCTTAACGGAATATTTGTAGATAAGTGCGGAAAGAACAGCGGTTATTACCTCGGTTATCCAGAATGCGTGCCATACGCCGTCAGGTCCTGTCAGTCTGCTGAGGATAAACGCCAGAGGCAGGATTATCACGATATACCTGAGCAGTGAGATAAGCAGTGACGGAACACCTTTGCCAAGCCCTTCAAGTGCTCCCGATGCCGCAACGGACACGCTTGAAATTATAAAGCCTATGGATATGACCCGAAGCGCAGTCTCGCCTATCTTTACAGTCTCGGGATTTTCGGTGAAAAGCCCAATAAGCTGCGAGGGAACAGCAAGGCATATTACAGTTCCCAGTGCCATTATAACGGCGCACATGGCAAGGACAACATTATAGATCCGCTTCACACGCTTGTATTCCTTTGCGCCGTAGTTGAAGCCGATAACAGGCCTCATTCCCTGAATAACGCCGTTTGCGGGGAGATAAAGGAAAGTCTGGAGCTTGTAATATATGCCCAGAACCAGCACATAGCTCTGCGAATACACCGCAAGGATAGCATTCAGAGCGGAGATGAGCAGCGAGGGCAGCGCAAGATTAAGGGTAGCGGGAATGCCTACGGAGTACATTCTTCCGATAATATGACCGTCGGGCTTTGGCTGCCTCAGGTCTATTTTTACAGGCATCTGTCTGACACGGTAGGTTATGATGTAGATAGCAAGGGTCAGCAGCTGACCTGCTCCTGTGGCAATGGCGGCACCTCTCATGCCAAGCTTCGGGAAAAATCCGATACCGAAAATAAGCATCGGGTCAAGGATAATATTTGCAATACAGCCGCATAGCATACTTGTCATAGTTACCTTCATCATGCCCACGGACTGAAATATCTTTTCAAGGGAAATTCCAAGCATTATAACGGGTGCAAAGGAAAATGCAATGACAGAGTACTGTATTCCCAGCTCTATGACGCTTTCATCGTCAGTAAACATTCGCAGGAAATATGGCATTGCGATAATGCTTGCCGCCATAAGCACTATTCCGTGAACGGCTGCGAGGATAAGCCCCTGAGAAGCGGCGGTATCCGCTTTCTTGGTGTCTCCCCCGCCGAGAAATATGGAAATAACGGCATTTATTCCTATGCCAAATCCTATAGCTACCGCATTTATGAAATTCTGTATAGGAAACACCAGCGAAAGGGCTGTCATGGCGTTCTCGCCTATCTTTGCCACAAAAAAGCTGTCGATGATATTATACAGGGAATTTACCAGCATTGATATGACCATGGGCAGCGACATGGACAGTATCAGCGGAAAAACAGGCTTTAGCTTCATAAAGTCGTTGTTCATAAAATACTCCTTATCAATAAACATAAAAAAGCCACACAACTGAATCAAGTTGTGTGGCGAAAAGGTGACATTGTCCGGAAAAATCCACTACAGGTTTTACAAATGATATTTTAGCATATTGCCACCTGTTTGTCAATGAATTTTCTGAAAAGTATGTCTTAAAGAGCGTAATTTCGTGCGATGATGTACGCCATATATGCGCCGTAAAGCACTGCCAGCGTAATGCCCTCCGCACGGGACATTTTCTTTCCCGTGATGTACCATACATAGGACACGATGCTTACTCCTACAAGGATAAATCCGTCGATCACAGAATCCTTTGTTACCGATATGGGGGTGATAACGCCTGAAATTCCCAGAATGGCAAGGACATTGAAAATGTTGGAACCTACAACATTTCCCACTGCCATATCGTTCTCGCCCTTGCGTGCGGCGGTTATGGAAGTCACAAGCTCAGGGAGACTGGTTCCCACGGCGCAGATAGTAAGACCTACCAGAGTTTCGCTCATGCCTGCTTTCATTGCAATAAGCTTTGCGTGCTCGACCACAAGATTTCCTCCGAGGACAATTCCCGCAACTCCGCCGATAAGGCTCATGGCGCACACGATGGGAGAAAAATCAGCGGGCACAGCCGTATCATCAGCGTTTGACGCTTCCTTTTTGGCAATTCTCACGGACACTATCATATAAGCTGCAAATGCAATAAGAAATACTGCCGCTTCAAGCCTGCTGAGCGTTCCGTCAAGAAGGAACAGCACAAACACCAGCGCTGCCGCAGCAGCAATGGGATAATCACGCTTTGCAACGCTGTCGTTGGTGGCAATGGGCTTGATAGCGGAGCATATTCCAAGGACAACCATTATATTAAAAAGGTTGGAGCCGATAACATTGCTGACAGCAAGGGAGTTGGAACCTCCGACAGCTGCGGAGATGCTTACCGCCAGCTCAGGTGCGCTTGTACCCATGGCAACAATCGTAAGACCCACGATAAGCGAAGGAATCTTCATTTTTGCCGCCAGAGAGGAGCTTCCGTCAACGAAATAGTCAGCGCCCTTTATAAGCAGGAAAAATCCGCCTATCAGCATGATTATGCTTATGATGACCGACTGGGGCAGTGCAGCAAAATAGCTGAATATTATTGCGACTGCAAGTATTATGGTGTAGATAATGTTCTTTCTGTTCATTTGAAAAGTTCCTTCTTTACATTTGGATTAAGATATTGTCCGTGACTTTCTGTTTTGCTGCCATACTGAACGGCAAACTTAGGGCAGCTGTGGAGACACCGCAGACAGGCTGTGCATTTATCCTTGACCCATACAGGCTTATTGTTCTTCATACTTATCGCCTGCACAGGGCATCTTTTTTCGCACAGACCGCAGCCTATACCGCTGTCTTTCACCCTGAAATGCCTAGTCTGCCGCATACTGTTATAGTATTTATCCGTAAAAAATGTGACTGCATTGGGGCATGACAAGCGCATATGATTGCCCGTGACTTTATTTCTGATATCATCTGTAACCTTAGCAAGTTCTTTTTCCGACTGAGCAAGCCGACTTTCTACCTTTTCCTTATCACTTAGATCAAACCACGGAGTCCATGTATCGGTCATTCTGATGCTAAACCGTGCATTAAGCGTTATGCCATGCTTTTTTAGTATGCGGTCAGCCTGTGCTCCCACTGCTCCGGGAGTTGTGCCGTAGGTTGCGACAACGAAAGCATATTGTCCGCTATAGTTCTCTATGAAAATATTTTCTAAAAACTCACGGACATTTATGGGAAGCTCCCACGCATATGTGGGGGCCACAATGCCAAGCATTTCGTTCTGCATGAGCTGTATTTTTCCGCAGTGCTTTTCTATCGAAACTGCCGTATCTCCCAGATCGTGTGCGATATGCTCAGCCACGTATCTGCAGTTGCCTGTTGCCGAAAAGTATAGTATCAAAATATCACCGCCGTTTTTATACAAAATATGATATAAACATATTTTACCATAGATAGCTGAAAAAATCAATAGGAATTAAAATATGTTGATTATGCACAACCTGCCCTTGACTTTTCACTTCCAATATGTTAAAATAATTCAAAAGCCTATCATTATATTGCTGTTACAAAGGAGAATGTTACATGGATAACAAGTACAAGGGAACCAAGACCGAGCTTAATCTTCAGGCAGCATTTGCAGGTGAATCGCAGGCAAGGAACAAATACACATATTTTGCTTCAAAGGCTAAGAAAGAGGGCTTTGAGCAGATAGCTGCCCTTTTCCTCAAGACTGCTGACAATGAAAAGGAACACGCAAAGATGTGGTTCAAGGAGCTTAACGGCATCGGAAACACTGCCGAAAATCTCAGCGCTGCCGCTGACGGCGAGAACTACGAGTGGACAGATATGTACGAGGAGTTTTCCAAGACCGCCGAGGAAGAGGGCTTTACAGAGCTTGCCGCAAAGTTCAGAGCTGTAGGCGCTATTGAAAAGCATCACGAGGAGCGCTACCGTGCACTGCTTAAAAATGTGGAGACTTCCCAGGTATTTGAAAAGAGCACTGTCAAGGTATGGGAATGCCGCAACTGCGGTCACATCGTTGTTGGAACCAAGGCTCCCGATGTATGTCCCGTATGCAATCACCCTCAGAGCTATTTTGAGATAAGCGAAGAAAACTATTGATAAATACATACAAGCACAAAAAACACGGATACTGCCGCAAATAACAGTATCCGTGTTTTTTTATTTGTTTATCCGATAAAGCATACAAGGTCTGCCGCCTGTTTCATAGTTCATATTGCCCGAGATAGTGCCTTTTTCAAGGAGAAAATTTAAATATCTGCGGACCGTAACTCGTGAAAGCCCCACCTTGTCTGCGATCTCCTCGCCTGTGAAATCCGTATCGGGATTTCGTTCAAGAAAGTTGTGCACCGTTTCAAGGGTCTGATCCTGTATTCCCTTAGGAAGCTGCTCAATGGTCTTTGAGGAACCGCTGTTAAGCATGGCATCAATATGCTGCTGGCTGAACTGCTCCAGATCGTGGAATGCGTCCTGTCTGCTGAGGAATTTTTCCAATGCCTGCTGAAATCTTGCACTTGAAAAGGGCTTGATAAGGTAATCTACAACACCAAGCCTTACCGCTTCCTCAATGGCTGCGCTGTCGTTGGCGGCTGTTACCATTATTACCGCCAGCGGAAGATTTTTCTCCCTTATCCTGCGCAGCACTTCAATGCCCGTGGTCTTTGGCATATACACATCAAGAATAACAAGCTGAACATTGTTTGCCGTCAGGTAAGCCAGCGCCGCATCACCGTCACGACACACGGAGGCTACATGAAAATGCTTGTTTTCGGTCACATACTGCTTGTTTATCATGGCGACCATAGGGTCATCTTCAACTATCACGACCTCATACATTGCTGCCGCCTCCTTCATCTGTAAGTGTTACGGTAAAGGACGTGCCAACGCCCTCCTCCGACTCAACGGAAATGCTTCCGTTATGCTTTTCGATAAGCTGCTTTATAAGGTGAAGCCCGGTTCCCCTGCCGTCACCCTTGGTGGAAAAGCCGTTTTCAAAAATCTTTTCTCTGTTCTCTTCCGATATGCCGTTGCCCGTATCATCAACAGTGATTATCATTGCATGGGGTTTTGTGAAGATGCCAACGGTAAGCTCCTTGGGAAGCTCATTTTTCTCGTTGAGCGAATCCATGGCGTTTTCCGTAAGATTGCCGATAATGGTTATCAGGTCGCCCGACGGCAGAGAGATATCATTGCGTGAAAGCCTGCTGCCGCCCTCCAGCATGAACTTGATATTAAGCTCTGCTGCTCTGGAATACTTGCCGATAAGCAGCGCTGCCACTGACGGGTCATCAATATTTTTCATTATACTATGTATGACAGTCTGCTGGATAGAGGTTATATTGGTTATGTACTCGCAGGCTTCGTTTGTGCGCCCCATCTGGATAAGCCCCAGGATAACATGGAGCTTATTTGTGAAGTCATGGTTGTTTGCCCTCATTGATTCCACAAGGTATTTAACGCCCGAAAGATCCTCCATAAGCTTTGTAAACTCGGTTCGGTCACGGAGAATGCAAAGTCCGCCTGAGGTGCTGTCACCCTCTGTTATGGGCACATAGTCGGCTATGATATCCGAGCCGCTGTCGGAATGAACGGAAAATCCCGATATCTTTTCGCCTGAAGACATTATAGTTCCCGTCATCATTTCGGGTATTGCCCGGGAAATATTCAGCTTATCGTCACTGTCGCCAATGCCGAGCATTTTCTTTGCGGCGCAGTTTATGTAAACCACAGAACCGTCCTTTTCAAAGGCGAGAAGTCCCTCTTCCAGTGATTCAAGCACATTGTCACGCACGGTGAACATAGCGCTGAAAATATCAGGCTCATAGCCCTTGAGGATACGCTTTATCCTATCGGAAAGCTGTCTTGACAACGCTATAGCCAGTGTGATGACCGCAGCCGCACACACTGTATGAAGGATTATTATGCTTATTACTGTTTTTCTGATATTCTGGGTCAGCATTACCGCAAGGACAAATCCCACATAATTTCCGCTGTCGTCATAAATCGCAGCATATGCACGCCTCTGTGCGCCCGAGGGACCTGTATCGGAGGTGACATAGAAAATGTCGCTGTCGGTAAAATCGGGTATCGTACCGTCATAAACAGTGCCGATAAGCTCATGATTTGTGTGGTAGATACGCTTGTTATCCGAGCTTATGACAGAAATGACATCAATATTTGTAAGGGAGCTTTTAAGTGAGTCGAGATAGCTTTCGGTCATATTGCCGTCAATGCTGCCGTCGGTAAGCTTATCACGGATTATTTGTGACTGAGCCACCGCCTGGGCGATATTTTCAAGGTTCTGGTCAAGCCTTGTTCTGTCCGTATATATGCTTACTATTATGCTGATTATTGTAATAAGTACAGTCATCACCGATACAAGTATGAGCAGTGTATCGAGTATCTGCCGCTGTATGGTGCCTGTCCGGGCGCTGCGGCGCTGTCTGCTGTTCATTCATATGACCGCCTTTCAGGTGTATTGTAAATATTATAACACATAAAAACACTTTTGAAAAGGGAATATGCGGATAAAAAGGACTTTTGAAAGTAATGTAAATAAGGCAATTTGCCGAATAATGGCTATATTCCGTGATTTGTGACGATTTTACTTTTTTAAGTAATTTCAGCCGAGGATAAGGAAAATGCGTTGATAACTTACCGATCATTGATTTTTATTCCCATTGGAGTTAGAATAGAGACAACAAAGAAACCAATACCGAAAGGAAAGAAATGAAATGAATACTTTTGCAAGCTTAATGGAAATGATGATGGTCGTATGCTTCGGAATCTCATGGCCCCTTAACATTATCAAGGCATGGAGATCCCGTTCAGCTAAGGGAATAAGCCTTCCCTTCTACTTCTTCATCTGGATCGGATATGTTTTCGCATTCGTCGGCAAGTTTGTTCTTATCGCAGCAAACGCTCCCCAGCCCTGGTACGAAACAGTTCACTGGTATGTAATGTTCTTCTACGTACTTAACATCGCAATGGTAACTACAGGCATCGGCATCTACTTCAGAAACAAGCACCTGGATAAGAAGACCGTTGGCGTAAATAAGCTTGCGGCTGTAACCGAATAAATCTTAACTACAAAATAATCATAGGAGGATACTATTATGGAAAACGCTGTTGGAAAAAGCCTTATGGCACCCCTTGGAACAGGCAGAATTTCTTTTATAAACAGAAAAGCTGAGGCAGCTGAAAAGACAGCTTATATCGCAAAGGTTTACGAAAGAGAAGCTGAAGAATACATGAAGCTCAATGAGCTTGCCGTAAGCAACGGCGTTGTCATGATGGGCTCCACCTTTGCAAAGGATATCCCCGTAGGTGAGCTGAGACAGGCATTTGAGCTTGACTTCAACATCTACAACCGCAGCTTTACCGATCTTTCCGTATTTGATGCAGAACCCGTTCTCATCAACTGCGTTGAGACACTTGCTCCTTCCAAGATCGTTCTCCAGCTTGGTGAGACTGACCTTGAAAGAGGCTTCAAAACAATTCCCGAGATCATTGCAGAATACACAAATGTTGTAAAGGCTCTCAAGAAGAGAAATCGTTTCACAGACATCGTTATCGTTTCCGTATGCGAGACAGGCAACGGCACTCAGCCCGCTGAGTTCAACGCACAGCTGGAAAAGATGGCTAAGAAGCTTGGCTGCAAATACGCAGACATCACCTCCGCTTCTGCTGACCGTATGCCCTGCGTAAAGGCGTTCAGCCTGCTCAAGAGATTTATGCGCAGCCAGCTCACATTTACCGATGCAATGACAATGGTAAATTATTAAGCAACTTTCCCAAACCAATTCCAACTTCCTTCATATATAAAAGCCCTCAGAAAAGAAAGCAGGTTCTGAGGGCTTTTTATTGCTTTTTTACGACAGTTATGCTATAATATCAGTAATTCGGACGTGTAAGGAGCGCTTTTATGAAAAAATCTGTGTTTTATCATCACATGGCAGAGGCTGCCTCTCAGAAAGGCATGGCAATACAGGATATTATCAGGCAGGTACATTCTCTCGGTATCGGCTGGGCAGAGGTTGATCTTGCCGACCTTAAAAGGGATAATTCTATTGCGGATATACTGAAAAATGAGGGCATGGGAATATCATCTATCTACGGATTTTATGATTTTGGCAGCTCACAGAATGGCTCCGCAGGCTTTGAGCACGTTCAGCTTGCAAAAAAGCTCGGCTGTGAAAAAGTAATGATAATTCCGGGCTTTTACGCCTCCGATGACAAGGCACAGAGTGAGAATGAGCGAAAGAAAATGCTTGCCGCTATGAAGCAAATGTGCGAATATGCGCAGTCAGAGGGTATAATTCCCACTATCGAGGATTTTGACGACTGCAAAAGCCCTATTGCAACGGCGGAGCAGATGATGTGGTTTGCAGAACGCATACCTCAGCTGATGATAACCTTTGACACAGGCAATTTTATGTACAGCGGTCAGTCTGAGCTTGATGCCTTTGAACTGCTGAAAGACAGGATAGTCCACGTTCACTGCAAAGACCGTTCACTTATCGAAAAGCCCCAATGCGAAATGAAAATGACCGTTGACGGCAAGGCAATGTATCCTGCTCCCGTGGGCAGCGGCTGCATAAAAATGAAAGAGATAATAGCCTCTCTTGAAGCACGGGGATATGACGGCATTTACACCATTGAGCACTTTGGTGCGGAAGACCAGCTTATGTACATTAAACGATCGGCAGAATTTTTAGATGGAGTGATCTGATGACAAAAAAGAAAAAGGCAGTGGCAATAGTTTTATCCGCTGTGGCAGCTGTTATAGTGCTGACATTGCTGTATGATATGATTTTTCCCAAACTTTATGTCAGGGCAAAATATCCCGATATGACCGTTACAGCTATCGAAAAGGAAAAAGGCTCATGGTCACTTTTCGGCATAAGTGACCCCGAAATGCGTTACCTTTATTACAAAATGTATGACCCGAAAAATGATCTCAGCTTTACGCAGCAGTTCAGCTACAGCATATTTTTGCCCGTTTATTCCGCAGGCGCTGACCAATACGAAGAAACGCTAAGGAAGCATAATATCAGCATAATGGCAGAAGAGGGCTTCAGAGAAATCGCAGATGAATTCTGCTCTGATTACATTTTTATGGATAATCCCTTTAACGGCGAGGATCACACAGGCTATCTGCTTTTTATAAACGAGCGTGACCCAAAGCTCATAAAGGCGCTGGCTGACAGCCTTGACGGATATGTGGAAGATTTTTTCAGAAAGAAGCAATACGATTACATCACTTACAGCATATACATCTGCACGGATGATGAGACTTATGAAAAGCTGAAAGCTGCGTCAACTAAGGGCGATTTTTCCGCAGGCTTTATTGGTCAGGCGCATTTTACCGATATTATCCCCCAAATGCTTGACTGCAAAGCTACTCGCATAACTGCCGCCAATGACGGCTTTTCGGAGCGAATATTTACCGATATGGGGGATAAATCGGACGACGAATATCAACCACCCGAAAGTTTTGACACGGTGATGTTCTGGTACGACAGCGAGCCGAATGCGGCTTACAGCGGTCATTTTTACCTTTTCGGACTTGATTTTAACGGAGGAAATAACTGATGATAAGAGTTACAGTATGGAACGAATATGTTCATGAACGTGAATATGAGGGCATTGCAAAGGTATATCCCAAGGGAATACACGGCTGCATTGCGGATTTTCTCGGTGTGGAGGATGATATCACTGTCACCTGCGCCACCCTTGATATGGAAAATCAGGGAATAAGCGAGGAGCTGCTGAAAAATACCGACGTGCTTATCTGGTGGAGCCACGCCCGTCAGGAGGACATCACAGATGAAAATGTAAAGCTCATACAGAATAATGTGCTTCAGGGCATGGGCTTTATAGGTCTGCACTCCGCCCATTTCAGCAAGCCGATGAAGGCTCTGCTCGGCACCAGCATGACCCTTAAATGGAGAAATGACGACAGCGAAAAGCTGTGGTGCACTGCTCCCTATCACCCTATTGCTCAGGGTATTGACAGCTGCATAGATATCCCCACAGAAGAGATGTACGGCGAGTTTTTCGATATTCCGAAGCCCGATGATGTGGTCTTTACAGGCTGGTTCAAGGGCGGAGAGGTGTTCCGCAGCGGCTGCACCTTTACCCGTGGCATGGGCAAGATATTTTATTTCCAGCCGGGACATGAGGAATATCCCATATACCATATGCCGCAGATACAAAGGATCATCACCAATGCGGTAAGGTGGGCTGCTCCCACGTCAAGGCTCGGTGAACCGCCTCAGTGCGTAAATCAGTTGCTGTGATAATATATAATTCAATATATATAATTCAAAAGGCTTCCGATATCATTTCCGGAAGCCTTTTTGTTATAGTCTTTGTCCGCTGCGAAACTGTTTGGGAGTCAGTCCCGACTTCTGCTTGAATGTTTTTATAAGGTGGCTGCAATCGGAAAAGCCTGTTTCCTGACTTATATAGGTGAGGTCAAAATCGGTAAAGAGCAGAAATTCTCTTGCCTTGATGTATCGCAGCTCCTCCATATATTCCTTGCAGGTCTTGCCGTATATCCGCAGGAATTTCTTGGCAAAATTGGAATAGCTCATACGGCACATATCCGAAATGTCAGTGACCTTTATGCCCTTGCCAAGATTTTCTTCGATATACTCGGTTATGTTGTAGATATCGTAAACGCCGTCGTCCGCAAAGACCTCGCTGTCGATAGTAAATTTGCTTTCCTGCCACAGCCTCAGCACACCCACCAACAGACAGGATATATCCGAGCGGATAATATCGTTATAGCCGTAACGCCGCACCTGCATTTCTTTTATGCAGTTTTCAAATATGCGTGATGCTTCTATTGCTTCGGTCTGGGAATTGTCAAAATATATGCTCATTCCACGCTGCTCCGCAAAGCTGAAAATGCTCCTGAACTTGGGGGCGTAGTCAGCGGTCATATTTATACAATTTATATCAAGCTTGATAACGCCGTATCTCAGATCATCGGGCGAGTCGGAGGATATGGAATGAACGGCTTTGGGGTGAAAAAGTGCCATGTCTCCCCTGCCTGCCGATATGACCGTACTGCCTGAACGCACCTCAGCATGGCCCTCAAATATGTAGATTATCTCCATAAAATAATGCCAGTGGGGCTTTATGGGGAAGCTGCATCTTGAACCGTAATCCATAAAGCATTCTATCGGCGAATTAAGACTGTCGCTTTTTTCATAAAGAGTATTCATGTCATTTCCCCCTGTGATAGATTTTTACAACTTTAAGATGTATATATTATATCATTTCCAAAATTAAAATGCTATACTTTGTAATAAATTTTTTTGAAAGCTTTACGCTTTGGAAAAGAGGTATTTATGAAAAAGGCAGCTATTTTTACAGATCTTATAGGATATGAAACTATCGGCAGGAAAACTGCTGTTTTAACATCTCAAGCACAGGATTTTACACTTAACGATATAAACGGAAACAGCGTGTTTGCAGGAAAAGTGACACATTTCGGCATGGATAAGCTTTCGGGCGATGATGTTTATATCGCTGATTTCTCTGGCTTTGAGGACGAGGGCGAATATTACATCACTGCCGACAATGGTGCTGTTTCCGAGCGTTTTTTCATCGGCAAAAGCGTTCACAGCAAGGTGCTGGACGACATGACTAAGGCATTTTATTATCTTCGCTGCGGCTGCGGACTTGACGAAAAGCATGCAGGAAAGTTCTCTCACGGCAGATGTCACACTGAACCTGCCATGCTCTGGGAAGATCACTCCGTTTCGCTTGACGTAAGCGGCGGCTGGCACGATGCGGGAGATTACGGCAGATATGTTACCGCAGGAGCCTGCGCACTGGCTCACCTGCTTTATGCTTATGAAATGTTTCCACGGACATTTGACAGGCAGAACATCAACATTCCCGAAAGCGGCGGAGTTTTGCCCGATATTCTTGCGGAATGCAAGGTCGAGCTTGACTGGCTGCTCAAAATGCAGAGGGCGGACGGCGCTGTTTACCATAAGGCGACAACGGCACATCACGCAGCCTTCATCATGCCCGAGGAAGATACTGCGCAGATGTATGTGCTCCCCATTTCTTCCATGGCAACCGCCGATCATGCAGCAGTTTGCGCTCTGGCGGCAAGAATTTATAAGAAATTTGAAGAAGAATATTCCGCAAAGCTGCTTTCCGCTGCCGAAAAATCAGCGCAGTGGCTTATAAACAATCCCGATTTTTACTTTGATAATCCCAAGGAATGCAAAACAGGCACATACGGCGAGGACTCGGACAAAGATAACCGTTTCTGGGCGTGGTCGGAGCTTTTTACCGCTACAGGCAATGAAAAATATCATGACCTTATGAAAACGGCGCTGAAGGACAGCTTCCCCATTACAGCTCTGGGCTATGGCTCTGTCGGAGGTCTGGGTGCGCTGGGGTATTTGCTTTACAGCGGCAACAAAGACGCTGCATTGTCCGACACATTCAAAAAAGCCTTTTCCGATGAAGCCCACCGCCTGAAAACTATTGCGGACAGCTGCGGATACGGTGCTGCCATGGACGAAAAAAGCTACTGCTGGGGCAGCAGCATGAACCTGATGAAGCATGCAATGATATTTGCCATTTCCGACAAGATTTGCGGCGAAAGGAAGTTTTACGACTATGCGGCACAGCAGCTCCATGTTCTTTTGGGGCTTAATGCGCTGGGCTTTTCATACGTATCGGGTGAGGGTGAAAACAGCATGAAAAATCCCCATATGCGCCCCACCGCTGCGGACGGCATTGACGAGTGTATCCCCGGACTTGTAAGCGGCGGCCCTAACAGATATCCATCTGATGAAGCTGCTCGAAAGCTTATCAAAAAGGGCACTCCGCCAATGAAGTGCTATGCCGACGATGTGGGAGCGTATTCTCTCAACGAGATAACCATTTACTGGAACTCCCCTGCTGTTTTCACGGCGGCATATATCATTGACAGTGAAGAATAAAAATATAAAAGCTCTGCGATACATAGCGAACGCAGAGCTTTTTTCATAAGTATAATTCTTTTCGTCTAATACTAAGCACCAATTAAAAACTATACAAAAAATTGAGCATGATCTTGCGTATATGGATTATGCGATGATTTTTTATCTATAGTTTTATTGGTGATTAGTATAAGTGATGTATATGGCTTTTCAGCCCTTATTTCGGAGGCCGATGACATATCTATATCCGCATAAAGCAGCTGCTCGGAATCATCGGCATGAGCTGTGATATTTCCCAACGGGTCAATAACCACAGAACCGCCGCAGAAATCCATGCCCTCCACAGCAGCAAAGACTATCTTTACGCCGCTGTCGAGAACTTCCTTATGAACCTTAAACTCCATTATTTTTGCTGTTCCTGCCTCTGATAGTGTGCAGCGGATCCTTTATGAGAAGATATATGACCCAAACTGTCAGCGCCAGAGCTGTTACCGAAAGCCCGAGGAAACCATCGTTCAGCATATCCTGAGCGGAGGGAACGAAAAATTCCACACCCGCTTCAAGATACTCAACAACAGCATCTACCAGCCACATAAGGGACGCTCCCCAGAACATATACATAAGCAGACTTATCTTCATATTTCTTGCCTTTTCCGATACATACCAGACAAGTGTTGATATGACCGCCGCAAATACGGTTATAAGCAGGGTCATGCGCCTGCCCCCGATCTTGCGGTATCGGTGTCTCTGCTCTTTGATCTTGCCGAAATAAGCACATACACTGCCCATACAGCAGTTACAAGCAGAGCCATTGCCGTTCCGGAAACTGCCATCTCGTGGAGCATTTCCGCTGTCTGTGCAGGGTCGGAAGCGGCTGTAAGGAACGGGAACGAGGGTATTATCTCGCCGTGCCATACGTGCTCGAAAGCGAGCAGACCAGAGCCGCCCCAGAGCAGACCGTTCAGCACACTGAGCTTTTCGGAAAATCTTGATGTCTTTTCCGTGCCGTTATTATCTTCTTTTCTTTTTACTATTTTCTGTACAGCGGTGGTAACTATTGCCTCCGCTGCGGGAACTATAAAGCAAGCCATATTTATAACCTTTTCCTTTTATATTTTTATTTATCCCAGCCAAGAGCCTTTCTCTTTGCCTTCATGTCGGCAACTATCTTTTCGCCCAGCTTTACAGGATCGGTATCAACGTTCATTGTAGAGCCGAGAGTTTCAAGTGTGCCGTATTTAAGAAACTCTATTACGTTCTTTGAGCCGTATATCTGAGCCTCAACACAGTGATAGGAACTGATACCGTTAAGACGGAAGCCCAAAGCTGCATCAATGCCTTTTTCATTGCCCCACTCAGGTGAGCTGAATGCAAAGGGAAGCTCGTACATCTTATGACCGAGAGCACCTGCAATTCCTGCGAATATTCCGCTGGATCTTGTGTTGTCGATACACTCGCCGACGTGCCATACAGGAGGAAGATCAGGCTCCAGGAACTCACGAAGGGACTCCCCTGCCTTTTCCTTGCCAGAGATCGCACAGTAGCCAAGCTTCATAAGCGGGAAGGAAGCACAGCCGTTTGAAAGGATAAGAACGTTGTTTTTCAGCAGAACATCTGCCACGTCAACAATACACTTCTCGTAAAGCACCTTGGGGTTATTGCAGCCGACCATGTTTACGATACCGAGTATCCTGCCGTCTCTTAAAGCGTCTGCAAGGGGCTTCATACTGCCGAAGCGCTTACAGATATATTCTACAGAGAAGCCGACTTCTGCCTCTACCTCATAGGGCGGGATATAAACGGGAATGCCCTTTCTCTGCTCGAAGCTTTCTATTGCACGGCGGACTATCTTTTCAGCCAGCGCCTTTGTTTCGTCAATGTTGGAGTGGTGATGATCGTACTCATATCGCTCCGCACCGGGAAGCCTTGCGGATTCGCTGGTGGTGACAACTGTGGTCTTGAAGCAGTGAGCAACCTCCATGATAGAGGGGAAAACGTCCTGAACATCTGCAACCCACAGGTCAAGTGCACCTGTGCCAAGTACCAGCTCGGCAGATACGGCGTTTGAAAGAGGTATTACGCCTGCATAGCGGTACATTGCGGAAAGACCCGAGCAGCAGATGCCGTAAAATCTTATGCCCTTTGCACCCTTGGACTTTGCAAGCTCGATAAGATCCTCACGCTTGCCCGCCTCAACTATCTGGCTTACCAGCAGAGGAAGATGACCGTGAACGGCAATATTTACATAGCCCTTTTCAAGAGCGCCGATATTTACCTTTGAGGTAACACGGTCGCCTACGCCGAAAAGGCTGTCGGTTGCGATGGAAGCGCCTACTACGCCTGAGAACGTGAACGCAAGTCCGCAGCGCAGGAACTGCTGCATTACCGATTTCCAGTCGCCGTCAGTGGCGCAGCCGGATTTATGATATGCTTCAAATACCTCGTGATATGCGCTGACAGGGAGGATATCAAGATCCTTCCATACCTGCTGTCTTTCGGGAGCAGCGCAGGCGGAAATGGTCTTGTATTCATCGGGAACAGTTCTTGAAAGGTCTTCAAGAAGAGCGTCAGCCAGGTCTCTTGCAACGTTTTTCAGCTGACGGTTCTTCTGCTTGATGCCGAAAGCCTCGGCAGTCGAACGTATCTTCTGCTCGCCCAGGATAGGCACATCAAGCTTGCCCTCAGCAGCCCATTTAAGAGCCAGCATTACTTCTCTTGCGTGCATACCGTGCTGTGCAGCACCTGCGGCAGCTGAACGGAGCAGATTTCTTGCAACGATAAGGTCAGCGTCAGCACCGCAGACACCCTTGGGAGACTTTGCAGTAATACGGCAGGGACCCATATTGCATATCTTACAGCAAATTCCCGCCAGTCCGAAATTACACTGGGGCTTCTGCTGGTCAAATCTGTCAAAGCAGGTATCTATTCCCAGCTGATCCATTCTGAGCAGCATTTCACGCACTGCGGGGTCGGGGGTCTGGTCAATAACGTCCTGCTTGGAGGGATATGTTTTGCGGTATCTGGAAACTGCGTTCATGTAGTCCCTGATAAATGCCTGAGGATCGTCCTCTTCTCCCTCGCCGTGGCTTGCCTTAAGGATTACGGTAGGGATACCGTTTTCATCAAAGCCGATTATATTTCTGTGGGAATGTATATGTGCTGGACCGTGGTCATGGTCATGATGATGCTCATGCTGGTGGTCATGATGCTCATGTTCCTGACATCGCTCGTGTTCATGATCGTGTGTATGTGTATGCTCGCTCATTATATATCCTCCTGAATTTGGTATTAAATGTAGTACTCAATATAGGTATCAGCCTTCATATTGAACAGCTCGAATATCTTGTCACGTACATAGAAGAAATCCTCGGCTGTTCTATCACGGTGAGAGCCCAGAGGGACCTTGACAACGCTTTTTATTTTTCCGGGATTTGCCATCATGACAACAATTCTGTCTGCCAGAAAAACGGCTTCCTCAATATCGTGAGTAACAAATATGATAGTTTTCTTTTCTTCTCTGGATATCCTGAGGATATCCTCCTGGAGCTTCATTCTTGTGATAGCGTCCAGAGCTCCGAAGGGTTCGTCCATGAAAATTATATCGGGGTCAACTGCCAGACCTCTTGCAATGGCAACTCTCTGCTGCTGACCGCCCGAAAGCTGACGGGGGTGACGCTCCTCGAAGCCTTTGAGACCAACAAGGTCGATATACTTGCGTGCGATATCTGCACGCTCTTCCTTGGGTATCTTCTTGGATTCAAGACCAAGCTCCACATTTTTGAGAACATTTCTCCATGGGAGCAGTCCGTAATTCTGGAAAATGGTGATATTGTTGATGGACGGCTCTGTAACTTCCTTGCCGTCGATCTTAACGCTGCCGCTGTTTACCCTGTCAAAGCCGGCAAGGGCATTGAGAAGTGTGCTTTTACCGCAGCCTGAGGGTCCCAGCAGGCAGATGAACTCGCCCTTTTCGATATCAAGGGAAACATGGTCAAGAGCCACAAATTCTTTTCCGTCCTGAACGAACCTTTTGCAGGCGTCCTTTACTTCAATATACATCAGTGAACGCCTCCCCATGATTTAAGTATCTGCTTCTCGATGAGCTTAAGAAGTCCGTCGAGAAGTATTCCTATAACGCCGATAACGAATATGGTCGCAAGCAGGATATCCGCACGGATATTGTTTCTTGCGTCGATTATCTGGTAGCCGAGACCCGACTGAGCGCCGACCATCTCACCTGCTACCAGGAATATCCATGCAGTTCCCAGAGCAAGGTGGATACCGTTTGCTATCTGGGGAAATGCTGCGGGAAGTATTACCTTCCAGGTAAGCTCGGGCTGCTTTATGCCGAAGTTCTTTGCGACTTTAAGATAGATAGGGTCAATGTTTGCCACAGCCCCAACAGTTGAAAGCAGAACAGGAAAAAATGCCGCAATAAAAATGATAACGACAGCAGGCATATCACCGATACCGAAAAGAAGCACTATAAAAGGCATCCATGCTGTGGGAGAAATGGGTCTGAGAAGCTGAACGGCAGGATTTATGTACTGGAACACCTTTGGAAGCCTGCCAAGGATAAGTCCCAGCACCACTGCCACCGCTACAGAGCTTATATATCCCGCAGCAAAGCGGAACATACTTGTTTTGATATTCTCAAACAGTTTGCCGTTCTGTATCATCTCGATAAGAGCGTCAAGCGCCATTTTCGGCGAGGGGAAAAGTGCCGCATCAAAGCTGCTTACCATAAAAAGCAGCTGCCATATCAGAATAAGAATGGCTACGGATATGATCACATTTTTTACTGAAAGCAATTTTTTCATGTTATCACGCCTTATCAGAAATCAGTCTTAACAAAATCGGAATATGCGGGAGGATCATCGGACAGACCGTATTCCTTTACCCTTTCTACAAGCTGGCCATAGGTCTCTTCGGTTATATCAAGGTCGTTGTAGGATATCCACTGAAGAGAGATGTCAAGAACATCATCAGTCTGGCTGAGATATTTCTTTGCAACTTCCTTTGCTTTTTCCTTGTCAAGATTGTTGCCCGCTGCCTTGTAGCTCTGAACGAATTCCTTAGCCTGCTCGGGACGCTCCTCAATGAATTTATCGGTGAGGACAAGTCCGCAGCAGAGAGAATCGGGCCACAGCTCTTCTGAGCTGTAAAGCACCTTTCCTGCGCCAAGTGATACGCCCATTGCTCCGAAAGGCTCCGCAACGCAGTAGCCGTCTATCTGACCGCTGGCAAGTGCGGAAGGCATTTCTGTAGGTGCAAGCTCGGTAACATTTACATCGTCAACGGTAAGACCTGCTGTCGCAAGTGTTTCATTGAGCAGAATATTGTGGGAGGACTGCCTGTGAGGGATAGCAAAGGTCTTTCCCTTAAGATCGGCTGCGGTGTTGATATCGTTTGAAACGATGACCACGTTGCCGTCACGGTGACCAAGTGCCACTGCCTTTAAGCCTATGCCCTCCTGCTTTGATTTCATCGCAAGCTCGATAAGAACGGATGCTCCGTCAACTCTTCCGGTGTTAAGAGCGTCCAGAAGCTCGGGCCATGAGCCGTATTTTACCAGCTCTACCTTGATGCCGTCACCTGTCTCCAGCTCATCGGCCTCTTCAAGAGCGGCCAGTGAATGGGTTATAGGCAGGTATGCTATTTTTACGACATTTTCATCATTGCTGTCGGCCTTGCTTCCGCAGGCTGTGGCAGAAAGTGCCAGTGCAAGTGATAATGTCAATGCGGTTATTTTACGGTTCATAACTCTCATCCTTTCCATCAGCAAATATAGAATTACTGTTTAAAATTCTTAATTACAAGTAATCATATAAATTTACTATGTTTTAGATTATACATCTCTTATCCTACAATGTCAATAGGAATTGAGAAGTTTGAGTAAAAACCGTGTTTATGTATAAATCATATATATAAAACCGCCGCATACATTGTGCATTATCAATAGCAAAATTTACCAAAAAACCTCATTGGAATGATCAGACCTGCTGTTTTACCCCTGCATTCTGCTTATATTCGGTGCCCCATCTTGCCATAGCGTCAAGTATTGGCGACATACTTCTGCCAAGCTCCGTAAGGGTGTATTCCACTCTTGGCGGAACTTCGGGGAATACCTCACGGGAAAGCAGTCCGTTTTCCTCCATATCCCTGAGATTTGACGTAAGCACCTTCTGAGAAATTCTGCTGACTGATTTTTTCAGCTCGCCGAAACGCTTTGTGCCACTCATAAGGTCACGGAGGATAAGCACCTTCCACTTATCGCCAATGAGCATAAGAGTAGTTTCCACAGGGCAGGCGGGAAGCTCAGAGCTGTTTATCATTATAACACCACCTTTCACAGTATCAAATCAGCTGTTAGTTTCCGCAAGATACATTTTAGCACACAGCCGCAAAACTGTCAAGCAAAGCATCTTCATAAAATGTTTACATTTGTTTTTGATACACTCCGATGGCGCAGCTGCGCATTAGTTACCCTGCGGAAACTATAGCACAAAAAAGTGCCTTCTTTACAAGCGCAGACATATGTGATATCATAAAATCACAGAAAGAGATCAGGCGCCCGAATCTCCCGAAAGAATAATACTAATCACCAATAAAACTATAGACAAAAAATCATCGCATAATCCATATACGCAAGATTATGCTCAATTTTTTGTATAGTTTTTAATTGGTGATTAGTATGAATTACAATGACGACAACTGCCGTGCAAATCTTGAGATGAACGACGATTCCGCAAGACCCGCCATTTCAGGCGATATGACCGCTCTTACCGAATATGATACCGTATTTATTGGATATCCTATCTGGTGGGGAACGGCTCCCAGGATCATTGACACGTTCTTTGAAAGCTTTGATATGAGTGGAAAGACCGTTTACACCTTCTGCACATCAGGCGGAAACGGCAAAACCAACTCCGAGCTTGAGCCTTCCTGCAAGGGTGCTGTTCTCAAAGAGGGAAAGCGCTTTGCAGCAAATGCAGGTGAAGACGAGCTGAGAAAATGGGCTGAACAGTTTATAAAGTAATATCCCACACAAAATACAGAAACCCCGTGAATGTCCAAAAGTCGGATGTTCACGGGGTTTTTCTATTATTTTTATATTATTTGTCGTTGTATTCGGAGCAAATCTTATCAAAATCAAGGCAGCCGCCGAAAATATCCAGCGCACTTCCCACAGTAAAATCAATGCGTCCTCTGCCGAGAGCTTTCAGCTTCCGGATATCTTCGTAAGAGCCGATCCCTCCCGCATATGTGGCTGTAATGCCGTCAATGCTGCCAAGAAGAGAAACGATATCGCTTTCAATGCCGTGCTGCTTGCCCTCAACGTCAACAGCATGGATAAGGAATTCATCGCAGTAGCCACGGAGCGTTTCAATGCTTTCGGCTGTGACCTCGGTATCGGTAAACTTCTGCCACCTGTCGGTAACTATGTAATATTTTCCGTCACGCCTGCGGCAAGAAAGGTCAAGGACTACCCTGTCCTTTCCCACAGCCGAGCAAAGCTTTTCGAGGCGCTCAAAGCTAATTTTTCCGTACTTGAACACATAGGAAGTTACAATTACATGGGAAGCTCCATGGCTGATATACTCAGCCGCATTGTCCACATTCACTCCGCCGCCTATCTGCAGCCCCATTGGGTACTTTTCCAGCGCCGAAAAAGCCTGCCTGCGGTCAGCCTCGTAATATTCCGAGCCTGCGGGATTTAAAATAATGATATGTCCCCCTGATAATCCCCTGCTTTTATAAAGCTCCGCATAATATCCGCCGCCGTATTCTGAAACGAAATTCTCATCGGCAGCGGAATTTTTATCCGCCAGGCTTCCGCCCACTATCTGCTTTACGCAGCCGTTGTGTATATCTATACATGGTCTGAATTTCATATTATCAGCCTTTCATCAGTTATTTCCATACCGCCCCATTCTGACTGAGTCGGCTATTTCCTTGAAAACAGGACCGCAGGTAACATTTCCCGAAATGCCCTCTTCTATCATTACCGTGACAGCGTACTGCGGCTCATCGGCAGGGAAAAATCCCGTGAACCAGCAGTTGAGCTTTTCATTGCCGTATTCATCATATGTCCACGTCTGAGCGGTGGAGGTCTTTCCACCTGCTGTGGTAAACTCGGGCACAGCCATGGAATTTTCCTTGTAAACCGTATCTATCATATAGCTTTTCAGCTTATCGGCAGTGGAGCCTTTCATTACTCTGGTAAATCTTGGCGGAGCTGCCGCTGCCTGAACTCCGTTGATGCTGTCCGACGCACCGTGCACCAGTATCGGCTCGGGCATCTGACCGCCGTTCGCTATGGCAGCTGTCATTCGGGTTATCTGCAAGGGAGTGGCAGTGAGCTTTCCTTGACCGAAAGCAAAATTCGCCTTTTCCGCAGGGACAAGCAGCTCGGAATATGAGGTAAGATATCCCGACGATGAGGATATGCCTGCCGTAAGGCGGTTTTCCTTGCCCAAACAAAGCCTCTCCGCAAAGCTGTGAAGAAAATCCGTAGGAATATCTTGGGCAAGGCAGATGAAGTAAGGATTGCAGGATTCCACAATAGCTTTTCGCATATCAAGCTCGCCGTGTCCGCCGAAACGATGGCAGTCAAATTCCTGACCGTTTACTGTTATTGAACCGTCACAGTTATAGGTATATTCATCGGAAATACCATATTCCAGTGCTGCCCCTGCGGTAACAAGCTTGAAAACAGACCCTACGCTGTATGCGGAAAAGGCTCTGTTCACAAAGGGAGAATTATCCGAATCAAGGCTGTTTTCAGGGTGAGAGGGGTCATAGCCGGGCTTGCTCACCACAGCGCATATCTCACCTGTGGAGATGTCCATTACCACGGCTGCGCCCTTTTCCACGTTCCGCATGGCTTTTTCACAAACAGACTGCATGCCGTAGTCAATGGAAGTGCGTATGCCTGTGCGGAAGCTGTCCTCCCAGTGCATGGTCACACCCTGACCTTCAAGCAGTCCGCCGCCTGCGTCAACGCTGTAGCTCAGAGTAACGGAGCTTTTAGGCTGCCTCAGGATATCATCATAGGCACCCTCAAGCCCGCACACTCCGCCGTTTTCTCCGATATATCCGATAATGTGGGTGCAAAGACTGTTATCATAACGCTGACTTACGGGTATCACCGTAACTGAGGGAATCTTATCGCAGTCAATACCGCAGAGGAAAAGTGCATCACCGTCAATACAGCTCTCATACTTTTCCGTGTCGGTGATATGCGGCTCAATTACCTCTCTGTTTACTGCCTTGGGATTTATGACCGCAAGATACTTTTCACTGCGGTTAACAAGCTTGACACCGTTCCTGTCGTAAATATCGCCATAGGAACAGACCACAGTCACCTTTCTGGGAACGGAAACGTCATACCCCAGATAAAAGCTGCGGTTCAGGTGGATATAAAAAAGCCTCCCCATCAGCCCCACGCCGAATATGGCAATAACGGCTGCCGTTATGATTATTCTTCTCCCGATGATCTGCATAGCTATCCCCTCCGCCGTAATTATGGGCAGGATAAGGGATCTTTATACTGTATCAGGCTTATTTTCTGCCCGTGCGCTTCTCCTCTTCTTCAAGGATACGGCGGCGATAGGCAAGGGCTGCCTGCTCGCTCTTGTTCTCGCCGAAATGGTAATACACCCTGTCCTTGATAGGGTCGGGCAGATACTGCTGCTTAACATAATGATTGGGATAGTCGTGGGGATAAAGGTAATGCTGACCCTTGACCTGTGCGTCCTCACCATCGCAGTGCTTGTTCTGGAGATGACGTGGAAAGTCGCCGCATTCTTTGGTACGCACGTCCTCAAGGGCGGAATTTATCGCCATATAGCCCGAATTTGACTTTGGCGCAGTGGCAAGAAGCACCACCGCATCTCCCAGAGGAATACGTGCTTCGGGAAGCCCCAGCTGCATTGCGCTGTCAACGCAGGCTTTTACTATGGGTATCGCCTGAGGGTAGGCAAGTCCCACGTCCTCCGCCGCTATAACAAGGAGCCGCCTTGAAAGGGAGATAATGTCCCCTGCTTCGATAAGGCGTGCGGCATAATGCACCGCAGCATTTTCATCGGAACCACGAATGGACTTTTGCAGCGCCGACAGAATATCATAATGCTGATCGCCGTCACGGTCATAGTGCATATTGCTGCGCTGAGTAAGAGATTTTGCCTCTTCAAGAGTTATCCTTGCTTCCTCGCCGTTATTTTCCGCACCTAAAAAGCACAGCTCGCACACGCTGACAGACTTTCTCACATCGCCGCCGCAGCCACGGGCAATATATTCGCACACGCCCTTTTCTGTTTTTATCTTAACGCCAGACTCCTGAGAGAGAAATCTGAACGCCCTTTCAACGGCAGGGACGATATCTTCTGCCGTAACTGGCTTGAACTCAAAAACGGCGCTTCGGCTGAGTATGGCATTATAAACGTAGAAATATGGATTTTCGGTAGTAGAAGCTATGAGCGTTATCTGCCCGTTCTCGATATATTCAAGCAAGGACTGCTGCTGCTTTTTGTTAAGATACTGTATCTCATCAAGGTACAGCAGAACGCCGTTCATGCCGTCAATGGTGTCCGTATCGGCAATAACGTCCTTGATGTCGGATATTCCCGCTGAGGTTCCGTTGAGCTTGTGGAGCTTCATTCCCGAATTTTCAGCAATAATGCGGGCAACAGTGGTCTTGCCCACTCCAGAGGGACCGTAAAATATCATATTGGGGATATTTCCGCCGTCGATTATTCTCCGCAGATATTTTCCTTTATCCAGCAGATGGCGCTGTCCCACCACCTCGTCAAGAGTTTTGGGGCGTATTCTGTCTGCAAGAGGTGCGGACATTTTCATCACTTCCTTTTACGATATTAAACGTGCCATTTATCAAGTATAGTGGCAAGAGTATCCTTTCTCGCCTGCTCACATTCCTCTGGAAAGTGCTTTTCACGGGGCAGGAACTTTATGCCATGTGTTACTTTCTTGCGTCATAATAAAATTTGTCGGCAGCCTCACGGTCTTTTCCCGTAAAAATAGCCTTTGTAAGGCTGCGGTTCTTTACGAGATACCAGTCACCGAACCGGTCAAACTTTCTGCTGGAGGTAACGATATATGACTTTTTAAGCACGCCGTATTTCTTCCCGCAGCTGTCTCCCAGCTGTTTTAAGCGTATGGCAAAGTCCATATCCTCAACGCTTACCATGCTTTCGTCAAAGCCGCCCAGCTTTTCAAAATCCTCACGATAGCACCAGAACATTCCGCCCATAAGAGCCGTCTTGTGCTTTTTCATTATTGGGATTATCTGCGTGGCGATATAAGCGGAGCTTACTATTATGCCAAGGGACATTCTGTCGAATTTTGCCCGTGTTCCGCCGCCTATAAACTCACCTGATGAGAGCATTTCACGAATTTCAGTTAAGGAACCTTCGGACATACAGCTGTCGGCATCTATAAAAATAAGTATCCTGCCCTTTGCAAGAGCAGCACCCTGATTTCTTACAGCGCTTATACATCTGACAGTGTTTTCGCATACCTCTGCGCCCATTCTGCGTGATATTGCCACTGTTTCATCGGTACAGCGATTGGCGGAAACTATTATCTGAACCGCTTCCTTATCAAAATGAGCGGAGGCTGCTCTTATTGCTTCAATACATTTGCCTATGTATTTCTCTTCATTGTGTGCGGGAATTACTATTGTGAATATGGGAGCGTTCATATGATCTGTCCTCATTTCTGTATATTGTTTATGTTACTGCATCACGATGTCACTTATTTCCATTCCCTGAGCAGGCAGCCGTCATAATTTAAGGCATAATGACAGCCCTGCCAGTCGCACAGCAATATTTCGTCCTTTGTCATCTCAAAGCAGCATTCATTATTGCAGGAAACAAAAATGTCATAACCTGAAAAGGACCATATTTTATTAAAGTCTCTATTAAGTCCGATGATCTCCATCTCGCCGTAAATTATCCAGCCGTTCTCTGCTTTGCACAGCTCAAAGGAACAGCCATAAAGCTCGATTTCCCTGCGGAGAATAATTTCAAGATCATCAAGCCGCAGCTTATATAAATAACAGTCGCACAGAATAACGATCATATCATCTTCCAAAACGGCAGACGGCGTTCCTCCTGCGTAATTATTTGTTATAAGCAAAGCCGTCCTCGGCATATCGCCATAAACCGTAATGCTAAGACATATGCAGTCATTGGGGCGTCTGAGCTGCTCGGGATTGAGCACAATATCATAATTCCTGTTATCAACAGAGCCGAGAGTATATGTATTATCTATTTGAAGATCCACCGTATATCTGTCGCCGCAAAGTGTCATATCATACCTCAAAAAAGAGGCAGGAGACAAACTGCCTCCTGCCTCCGAAATATTCTTATTCGTAAAGAGGGTGCTTCTTGCAGATCTCTGTAACGCCTGCACGGATATTTTCAACATTGCCGTCGAAATCCTTAGCTGCAAGGTACATAAATTCTGCGATCTTCTCCATATCGGAGGTGTCCAGACCTCTTGTTGTAACTGCGGGAGTACCTACTCTTACGCCGCTTGTAACGAAGGGCTTCTGAGGGTCGTTGGGGATAGCGTTCTTGTTGACGGTGATATAAACCTCATCAAGACGGCGCTCGAATTCCTTACCGGTAAGGTCAAAGGGACGAAGGTCAACCAGCATAAGGTGATTGTCTGTACCGCCGGATACAAGGTCAAAGCCCCTGTCAAGAAGACCCTTTGCAAGAGCCTGTGCATTCTCAACGATCTTTCTGCCGTACTCCTTGAACTCAGGCTTGAGAGCCTCGCCGAAGCATACAGCCTTACCTGCGATAACGTGCATAAGAGGTCCGCCCTGTGTACCTGGGAAGATAGCGGAATTGATCTTCTTTGCAAGATACTCGTTATTTGTAAGGATAAGACCGCCTCTGGGGCCTCTGAGGGTCTTGTGAGTAGTTGTTGTAACGATATCGGCATAAGGAACGGGAGACTGATGCTGACCTGCTGCAACAAGACCTGCGATGTGAGCCATATCTACCATAAGATATGCGCCTACAGCTCTTGAGATCTCGGAGAGCTTTTCAAAATCAATAGCTCTGGGGTATGCGGAAGCACCTGCAACGATAAGCTTGGGCTTGCACTTGTTAGCTTCCTTGTAAAGAGCCTCATAGTCTATATAGCCCTCATCATTTGTGCCATAGGGAACAAAGTTGAAGTATTTTCCGGAAATATTTACGGGAGAACCGTGAGTAAGGTGGCCGCCGTGAGCAAGGCTCATGCCCATTACAGTATCACCGGGTGTAAGGAGAGCCACATAAACAGCTGTATTTGCCTGTGCGCCCGAATGAGCCTGAACGTTTGCATACTTTGCTCCGAAAAGCTTCTTGGCTCTTTCGATAGCAATGGTCTCAACGATATCAACGTCCTCGCAGCCGCCGTAATATCTCTTTCCGGGGTAGCCCTCAGCATACTTGTTGGTAAGAACGCTGCCCATAGCAGCCATTACTGCGGGGGAAACGATGTTTTCACTGGCGATAAGCTCAAGGTTTCTCTTCTGACGTGCAAGCTCCTTTGCCATAGCGTCGCCAACTTCGGGGTCAGCCTGCTGAACAAAGCCGATAGTATCAATGATATTCTCGTACATTTTTAACTCTCCTTTGAATTAAGTTTGATGCAGCAGCTCTTTTCCCGTGCCGCTGCGTATAACGATGGTACTATTATACAATATTTCCGAAAAAAATGCAACCGTTTTTGAAAATTTTCTGATGTACCCAAAAATAAAAAGGACTGCACATATAACAGGCAGTCCGAATATTACTTTATTTTGTCACATTCAAGCTCATATATAACGATATCGCCCTTTTCAAAGGTCTTTTTCAGGTCGATTATCCTCTGGTTTTCCGAGCCTCTGAACGCAAGGCTGATGTTCTTCTTTTCCTCTACAAATTCGCCGTCAACAAGAACATCAATGTATGACAGCAACTCATCGGTACACTCGCACCTTGCACGGCTCTCCTCTGTCAGCTCCTCAAAGGTATAACCCGAATAGCACCAAATGTCCTTTTCGGGGAAAAGCAGCTTTACACGCTTGACCAGCGAAAGCAGCGCACGCTGATTATCAGGCTCCATAGGCTCGCCGCCCAGAAGAGTAAGTCCGTTTATATATGACGGACGGAGCATATCGGTAATGCTCTCCTCCGTCTCTGTGGTATAAGGCATACCATAATCAAAATCCCATGTATCGGGATTGAAGCAACCCTTGCAGTGATGGGTACAGCCCGAGACGAAGAGCGTTACTCTTACGCCCTCGCCGTTGGCTATATCACAGTTTTTTATTTCACCGTACCTCATTACAGATGAAGCACCCTCTCCTTGATCTCCTGAGTTCTTCCCTGATTCCAGAACTGGGTGCCAATGTATCCGCAGGTACGTCTGGCAACGTTCATCTTGTCCTGATTACGGTTTCCGCACTGAGGGCACTCCCATACCAGCTTGCCGTCGTCCTCGACGATCTTTATCTCGCCGTCGTAGCCGCATACCTGGCAGTAGTCGCTCTTGGTGTTGAGCTCGGCATACATGATATTGTCATAGATAAATCTGATGACCTGCATTACAGCAGAAATGTTGTGGAGCATATTTGGCACCTCAACATAGCTGATAGCTCCTCCGGGAGAAAGCGCCTGGAACTCGGATTCAAGCTTCAGCTTTGTGAAAGCGTCCACAGGCTCGGTAACGTGAACGTGATAGCTGTTTGTGATGTAATTCTTATCGGTAACGCCCTTTACGATGCCAAAGCGCTTCTGGAGGCACTTTGCAAACTCGTAGGTGGTGGATTCGAGAGGAGTTCCGTAGATACTGTAGTCGATGTTTTCCTCGTCCTTCCACTTAGCGCAGTACTCATTGAGCTTGCGCATTATCTCAAGTCCGAGCTCCTTGCCCTCAGGCTCGGTGAGCTTCTTGCCGATAAGGCTGTAAACGCACTCCCAGAGACCTGCATAGCCAAGGGAAATGGTGGAATATCCATCGTAAAGCAGCCTGTCTATCTCCTCGCCCTTTTTCAGTCGGGCAAGAGCGCCGTACTGCCAGAGGATAGGCGCAACATCGGAAAGAGTACCCTTGAGACGTTCGTGGCGGCATCTGAGTGCTCTGTGGCAAAGATCCATTCTTTCGTCGAATATCGACCAGAACTTGTTCATATCCTTGCCTGCGCTGAGTCCGATATCCACCAGATTGATGGTAACAACGCCCTGATTGAAGCGTCCGTAATATTTATGCTCGCCTTCCTTGTAGTTTCCTGCATTTGCAAGGTTGCCCTTCTTGTAAGAACGGTCGGCGGTAAGGAATGAACGGCAGCCCATGCAGGTGTAAACGTCACCTTTAAGCTCCTTCATCTTCTTTTCGGAAATATAGTCGGGAACCATTCTCTTTGCGGTGCATTTAGCCGCAAGCTCGGTCAGATAATAATACTCGGAGCCTTCGTCAACGTTATCGTCCTCAAGCACATAAATAAGCTTGGGGAATGCGGGAGTTACCCACACGCCTGACTCGTTCTTTACGCCCTGGTATCTCTGCCTGAGAGTTTCCTCGATTATCATTGCAAGGTCTTTCTTCTCACGCTCGTTCTTTGCTTCGTTAAGGTACATGAATACGGTAACAAAGGGAGCCTGTCCGTTGGTGGTCAAAAGAGTTACGACCTGATACTGGATAGTCTGAACGCCTCTTGTTATCTCCTTGCGCAGGCGATCCTCAACTATTCTTGCTCTTGTTTCCTCATCGGGATCACAACCCAGCTCCTTGACCTCGGCATCAAACTCACGCTTTATCTTCTCACGGGATATCTGAACGAAAGGAGCCAGATGTGCAAGGCTGATACTCTGACCGCCGTACTGGTTGGAAGCAACCTGTGCGATTATCTGAGTAGCGATGTTGCAGGCTGTGGAAAAGCTGTGGGGCTTTTCAATAAGAGTCTCGCTGATAACAGTGCCGTTCTGGAGCATATCCTCCAGATTTACAAGGTCACAGTTGTGCATATGCTGAGCAAAATAATCCGCATCATGGAAGTGGATTATGCCCTGCTCGTGAGCTTCTATAATATCCTGAGGGAGCAGCAGTCTCTTTGTAAGGTCACGGCTGACCTCGCCTGCCATATAGTCACGCTGAACGCTGTTGACTGTAGGGTTCTTGTTGGAGTTTTCCTGCTTGACCTCTTCATTGCTGCACTCGATAAGGGTAAGTATCTTATTGTCGGTAGTGTTGGCTTTACGGATAAGGGAACGGGTATAGCGATATCTTACATATCTTCTTGCCAGCTCAAAAGCGCCCTTTGCCATAAGCTGATTTTCCACCATATCCTGGATCTCCTCCACGGATACGGCTCTGTTCATCTTATTGCACTTATATTCAACGTAATCGGCAACGTCCTCTATTTCCTCTGCGGAAATAGCTCCCTTTTCGCACGCCTTGTTAGCCTTTGCAACGGCAGCGGAGATCTTTGAAACGTCAAAATTCTCTTCCGATCCGTTTCTTTTGATAATCTTCATTAAATCTACTCATCCTTTCAAAGCCCTGCCTTCCGATCAGCCCGAGAAGCAGCATAACCCCGTCTCCTTTGATATCGTTCAAGCCTGAACGACATGAATTTCAACTCATTTTATGTCTTGATATATGTTTTGCGTAAAAAAAATCCTGTGTATATCTGCCGTCCCGTTCTTAGGCGGAACACTATATACACGGGTCTGTCATCTGCAAAACCACTATATCTAGTATTATACAACCTTTTTCTATATTTGGCAAGTGTAATTTTTCATACTATTGACGTGCGTTTATTATGCAATCCTACAATTTTTTACAAATAGCTTGACAGGATCTGCGGCTTAAAAAAGCGACTTTTAACAACTGCATAAAAACGTTTTCAATTTGCAGCGAATTTTTGTTGATTATCGCTTAATGCCAAAAGTGATATGTATATAACCGCATATTGGCGCAAAAATAACCTGCACCTGTGCCCACAATATGCACAGATGCAGAATTATATCAGTAATATCCGCTCAGGAAACTTACGCTCCGTAAGCCATTTTCTCAAATTCAGCCAGAGGGACAGGCTTTGAATACAAAAAGCCTTGAACCGTATCGCAGCCGCACTGGGAAAGAAAGCTTGCCTGCTCCTTTGTCTCAACGCCCTCAGCCACCATATCAAGACCGATGTCCTTTGACATTGCAATAGTGTGGGCGATTATCTTCTTGCCCCTTTCGGAAAGCATAAATTCGCTGAAAAACGCCCTGTCTATCTTGATAACGTCAAAAGGAGTGCTTTTGAGAGTATTGAGGGAGGAATATCCCGAACCAAAATCGTCCATCAGCAGCACATAGCCGTTGTCTTTAAGCTCACACACCGCATTTTCCGTTCTGGGATTTTCCACTGTTTCGGTTATTTCCGTCTCAATATACTTCTGGGGAATATCATACTTTTTGATAAGCGCATTGAGCTTGCCGATAAAGTCACCGCTGTCAAGATGCACCCTTGAAATATTTATGGAAATAGTCACAGGTTCACGGACCATATCTATCCACTTGCGCACAGCCTTGCACGCCTGCTCCCAGATGTATTCATCAAGCTTGATGATAAACCCGTTCTGCTCGAACACGGGAATAAAGACAGCAGGGGAAATAAGACCGTACTCGGGGTGCCGCCATCTTGCCAGCGCCTCAGCGCCAACTATCTTATTGGCTTCAATGCTGTACTTTGGCTGAAGATACATCTCAAACTCGTTATGCTCCAGCGCATAATACATTCTTTCCTCTATCTGCCTACGGAGGTTAAGCACATTTTCCTGATTTTTGGCGTAATAGCCCACATTTTTCAGTGCACTGCCCTTTACAGATTCCCTTGCCAGAGCCACACGGTCCATAAGTATGCGCACAGGAGCCGTCTTATCCACTTCATCGGCAAAATACACGCCGAACACAAGCTTATATTCAATGCTGCCGTATCGGCTGAGAAGCCTGTTTATATTTCCGATAAGAACATCTATTTCGTCACGGCTGTTATAAGCCGTGACTATAACAAAAATATCGGCGGCAAGACGAAAATGCACCTGCTTCTCGGCGCATATGACATCAAGGACGTTTCTTATGTGATCAAGTATGTCATTGCCTGTTTTTTCGCTGTATTCGGTGTTTATAAACCTGAATTTTTCAATATCGAACTGTACAAAAGCGGTGTTCGCTCCGCTTTCGAGAATGGAGCGAACTCTGTTTTCATAAACCTTGGGGTGAGTATCATTGGTGAAGCTGTCAACTATATCCTTATTGACAAGCTCCTCGGCGGTCATAATATGGATACAGCCGATAATGCTGTTTATATTGTCATTGCCGTCGCTGCGTGGGATAATATTCATTATCACCCACTCATATACAGGCGACTTTGCTTCCCCTGTATTGAGGCGGAAGCTTATGCTGAGACTGCCGTCACGCTCGGAGACACCTTTGGGCGCCAGCAGCTCGCCGCAGAACATTGACACCATTTCCCTGTCCGCAGGGTGAACGGCATCGCCCTTTTGCAGCTGCACTATGGGATTTATCCCCTCGACAAACACGCTTTTGAAATGCCCCGAGCTGTTTTCAATACTGAAAGTGCCGTCAGAAAGGTCGCAGACAAAGCCGAAGCATCTGTCGCTTTCGCTGATATATTCGCTGAACGCCTCCGCAAATGCCTTGCTCACCGTCTCCTACCTTCCTTCTGCCTTAATGAACGTTGGTATGCTCAAGCGACTTATGAAGCGCTGTTGTAAACGTTGGAATATTTATAACATGAAGTCCGCTCTTGTTGAGATATCCGTTTACCACCTTTTTATCCTTGAAAAAGTCGGCTGCGGAATTTGCCGAAAACTCAAACAGCTCGCCGGTGTTGCTTACAGCAGCATACATCACCGAATCAAAGGGCGACTTGTACTGATTGATAATATAGAATGCAGTAGAGTGCTTTCTCTCTTCATATGTAAGCTTTGCCAGAGCGTGCTTACTGTCGGTTATCTTTACAACAGAATTTTCAAGCTTTGCGTTGTATATCTCACGGTGAACTATTTTCTGGGTTATATCAGCGATATCATACTCGCTGACCGACATACTGTCCTCATCAAATACCACAAAAGATATCTTGCCCTGCTCATCAAGTACCTTGCATATCAGATATTCATTCATCAGCCTTTATCCTTTCTTTGTTGTAGCCAGATGAAACAGCTTAGTACATTTTGTTATACAGCTGCTCATACCATATCCATTTATTATATAATAATAACATAAAAGGCTCTATTTTTCAAGAGCGTTTATGTATTTTTATACAAATTAAATAAAAAATGCCGGTATTTTTTCTATAAAGCTTATTATTGAGGTCTGCTCATGTATAAATGTATATGTGAATATGAATAATTTTATATTTTACAAACAGCATTTTGTGTGATAAAATAAGGCTATGAGGTAATATTTTTGGTGAATATTACAAATATAGTTATCTGCAAATAAATAAGGAGGTTTATTTTATGGCAAGATTTACATTACCGAGAGATATTTACCACGGAAAGGGTTGCCTTGAAACTCTGAAGACTCTCGAAGGAAAGAGAGCTATGATCTGCGTGGGCGGCGGCTCAATGAAGAGAAACGGTTTTCTCGACCGAGCTGTGGAATACCTCAAGGAAGCAGGCATGGAGGTTCAGCTTTATGAAGGCATCGAGCCTGACCCCTCAGTTGAAACTGTTATGAAGGGCGCTGACGCTATGCTCAAGTTCCAGCCTGACTGGATAATTGCTATGGGCGGCGGCTCACCTATCGACGCTGCAAAGGCTATGTGGATAAAGTACGAATATCCCGATGTAACATTTGAGGATATGTGCAAGGTATTCGGTCTTCCCAAGCTGCGCAAGAAGGCTCATTTCTGCGCTATCCCCTCTACATCGGGCACAGCTACCGAGGTAACTGCTTTCTCTATCATCACCGACTACAGCAAGGGAATAAAGTATCCTATCGCTGACTTTGAGATCACCCCCGATGTTGCTATCGTTGACCCTGACCTGGCTGAAACAATGCCCAAGAAGCTTGTTGCTCACACAGGTATGGACGCTATGACACACGCAATCGAGGCATATGTTTCCACAGCACACTGTGATTACTCCGACCCTCTCGCTCTCCACGCTATCAAGATGATCGAGCATGACCTTATCGATTCCTACAACGGCGATATGGCTAAGAGAGATTCTATGCACAACGCACAGTGCCTGGCAGGTATGGCATTCTCCAATGCTCTTCTGGGTATCGTTCACTCCATGGCTCACAAGACAGGCGCAGCTTTTGCCGATTACGGCTCTCACATTATCCACGGTGCCGCAAACGCAATGTATCTGCCCAAGGTAATTGCATACAACGCAAAGAATCCCGAGGCAGCAGACCGTTACGCTGAGATCTCCGACTTTATGAGTCTGGGCGGAAACAGCAAGGAAGAAAAGATACAGCTTCTCATTACATACCTCAGAGGCATGAATGACAAGCTGAACATTCCTCACAGCATCAACCACTACGGTGCTGACAGCTATCCCGCAGAGCAGGGCTTCGTTCCCGAGAACGTATTCCTGGAGAGACTTCCCGAGATCGCAAAGAACGCCATTGCAGATGCGTGCACAGGCTCCAACCCCCGTCAGCCTTCTCAGGAAGAGATGGAAAAGCTTCTTAAGTGCTGCTACTACGACACTGAAGTTGATTTCTGATAAAACAGTTCTGAAATGAATAAAAAAAGCCGCCGCTTCCGAAATAAAACAGAAGCGGCGGCTTTTATTGTTATAACCGATTCATTTATCCTCCAAAAAAAGGGGGGAGCATTATATGTAAAAAGCAGCGAAATGATCTCTGATCGTTTAAACTTATTGCCCCTAAAAGCTCTTTCCGCTTATCAGAAGCTAATGTCAAATATTATAATGACAAAAGGGATTTTTATTGGCAAATAAAAGAATTATTCAATCAGAATTTTCTTCAAACACCTTTTCTATCTTGCTGCGTATCTTTATAAATTCATCTACAAGCTCGGGTTCAAAGTGGCTTCCCGATGATTCTTTCAGAATATCAATGGCCTTATCCACAGAAAATGCGTCCTTATAAACTCTTTTGCTGGTAAGCGCATCAAAAACATCGACTACAGCCATTATCCTTGCGCACAAGGGTATCTGCTCACCCGCAAGCCCCATAGGATAGCCTGTGCCGTTCCACTTTTCATGGTGGTAGAGCGCCATCTGCTCGGCTGTTTCTATATAATCATTGTTTTCAATATTCCTGAGCGTCTGCTCGATTATCTTTGCACCCTCGATAGTGTGGGTCTTGATAACATCAAACTCCTCGGGAGTAAGCCTTCCGGGCTTGTTAAGGATACTGTCAGATATCTTTATCTTGCCGATATCATGCAATGGAGCCGCCTTGTACATCAGCTGCCTGTACTCATCGCTCAGAACCTCGGAATACTCAGGCAGACCTGCAAGATGGGAGCTGAATACTTTGAGATACTCCCCTGTCCGCTTGACGTGCTTGCCTGTGAACTTGTCCCTTGACTCAACCATATCCGCAAAGCTGGAAATGATATTGTTCTGGATATCATTGAGCCTGTCATTTGACATACGAAGCGTTCTCTGCTGAACATACGTGCTCATGCTGGTGTTGAGAGACGCAATGAACCTTTGTGCGTTTCTGATAGACTGAGAGAAATACTCCCTGCGCTCATTGACCGCAAACAATATCATATAGCCGTAAATATTGCTCCTGTCATGCAGCGGCATAAAAAACGGGAGCGAATCCGTGCCTGCAAGCATATCCTTGTCGGGGAACAAATCATTTCTGAGATATCTTCCTGTTTCAACGTTATTCGTGCCATAAAAATATTTGCTGTATATCATATCATCGGTGAACGGTGAATTGCTATAGGTATGCTCCGTATCGTTCATATCATGGAAATCCTTGTTCACACAGACATATGTATTGCAGTTCATGTAGGATTTTAATATCCTTCGTATCTGCTCAATGTCGGTAACATTGGCAAGCTTTGCCATCATATTGTTCATGGAACGGCTGATGCGGTAATCGTCATTTATTCTGTCAAACATCAGATTAAGGGATTTGTTCACATGAGCCTCGGAAATTTCCTTACAGCCGCAGGATTCGGAATAGTCAACGGTGTATGGAAATTTATAGCAGCTTTCGGTCTGACCGCCGTCAAAAAGCTTTTTGAGGATATCCGCTATCATTTGGGCAAACTTGTCCATATCACGGCGGCAGGTGGAAATTCTTGGAAAATTGTACTTTTCCTGCTCAATGCCGTCAAATCCTGTGACAGCTACCTGCTCCGGAACCTTTATCCCTCTCTCGCTGAGCATTTCGCAGACAGTTATTGCCATAGAATCGTTTATGCAGACTATTGCTTCGGGAAGACCGTCGGGGTCATCAAGAAAGCCCTGCATTACCTGCTTGGTGGGATAGGAATAGAAGCAGCCGTAGCCGAAACGCTTTTCCTCAAACGGAATGCCATGCTCAGCCAGCACCTGCTTGTATATTGCCTCACGCCTTTCGGAAATGCTGTTGCCCTTTATGCCCGCAATGCAGTTTATCTTAGTAAAATGGTGCTTTTCCGCCAGATGATCTACCAGCTTATAAAAAGCGTCGGACTCATCAAAAAGCACATTTGTGCAGCCCTCATGCTTCCTGCTGTCATCTACAACAATAACGGGACATGACCTTTTGGCTGCACATTTTATGATATCGTCTATGTAAAAATCATTTTTGAGCGTATTTGCAAATAAAACAACAGCGTCAATCATATTGGAGTCGATAAGCCTGAATATGCCAGCCTCGCCCTTGTCAAACAGATTATTTTCGTACAGATCTGTGGTAGTTGCCAGAACAAGATCCTTATATCCGTTCTTATCCAGTGCCAGATGGAGCGGGTACAGATAGCTCTGAACATCGTCTTCATGGACCTTTGCAGCACAAACGGCAATTATTTTCTGACCGCCTATCACATTAACCCCTCGCTTCCGCACAATATGCAAAACTCATTGCATATATACAATAATTACATTGCTCAGATATTAAATATAGTATAGCAAATTATAGTATGCACGTCAACCGACATATTGTAAATAAAAGGCAATATTTTGCACGCTAATATGAAAAAGTGCTTAACACTTCACGAATGTTAAGCACTTGAAACATCATATCAGGCTTATTTGCCTGCTGCGATATCGGATATTACCTTGTTGATAAGCTTTCCATCAGCCTTGCCTTTAAGCTCAGCCATAACAGCCTTCATATAAGCGCCCTTATTGCCGGAAGCGATAAGCTCGCCGAATTTTCCCTTAATAATGGGATAAAGCTCTTCCTCGCTCATCTGTGCGGGAGCAAAGCTCTTGATTATATCATACTTGCGCCTGTACTCATCGAGCTGCTCGGCATACTCGGCAGGGCAGGTATCCACCTGTTCCTTTGCCACCTTCAGTTCCTTGAGGATAACGCCGTCAACCAGTTCAGATGTGATATTATCCCTTGTGCCTGCGTCGATAGCTGCTTTTTTTACAGCAGCGATAAGGGTCTGCACAGCTTCCTTTCTGTCAGTATCTCTTGCTTTCATAGCGTCCTTGAGGGCGTTCTGCAAATCAGTAAATTCCATAAAAACAATCACCTTTCCGAGAACATTTCGGCCTTTTTGCCGTTGATATAATTATACCACAGTAATTTTCCGCTGTCAATCACAAGTTGATTTTTGCGGCACTGCGCCGAACTGATTTTCATATGCAAATTTATTCTCCTCAAACAGTTGAAAAAAACAAATCAGTATGATATAATAAAATATTATTTTACAAAGGAGCTTCACATAATGAGCGAAGAGAATTTGCCCGCAGTCGATAATGAGGACGAGGGCCGCCCTCCCGTTGACCCGAAAAACAAACTTTATACCGTTATCTCCCTGCTGATATTTGCTGTTCTGTATGCGGGCTGGTACTTTATCAAGGATAATTTTACACTCACATATGCACTTTATGCCGATTCTCTGACCGAGTCTCAGATGGCTCAGGTTATGAATGAGCTGGAGCTTACTGAGCTTCCCGAGGGCGCAGAGCTGAGCTATGCCCGTATGCACAGGAATTTCGATTCAGATACGCTTTACGCAGAGTTTCGCCTGCCGGACGGCTTCACCGAGGACGAGGATTTTACCGAAGTCCTTATCCCCTACGAATATGGAAATATAGCCGAGGACGAGCGCTTCACTGTTTATCCCACGCCCGACATGACCGCAGACTTTGTATATGGCGACAGCTATGTATGTATCGACAATCCCATGAAAAGCTGCCTTATCTATGAGGGCGATGACGGCACATATGCACTGTTCCGCACAGATGACTGTGACCCGTCAGTAAAAACCGCTTTCAAGGACGGAGTAAAGATACCTGTCAAATTCTCTAACCAAAATCTCGGCAGATAATGCCATCGGAAAGGATAGTCCCAAGTAATGCTCAGAAAAATCGGAACGCTTGCTGTTATGCTGGTAATATCCGCAGTATCAGGCACATTCGGAGCCGTATGCTCCGCTGATGACAGAACAGATTTCGGATATCATGCCGACAGCAGCGGTCTGTCAGTTTATATAAAAGACTATGACCCATCACAGCAGTACAGCATAAGCCTCAACGGCGGCAAGGGCTTTATCCCTGTTTACGGAAAAAGCGGCGTGCATTTCACCTCTCTTCCCGAAGGCACATATCAGCTGTGCGCCATGGTAACGGGAAAGCGCTCCACTCTATCCGACACAAAGGCTGTATGTCTGGGCGACAGTGGCATAAATCATGACAAAGAGATTCTCATCAACGTAACAGGCATAAGCGAAGAGCATTACAAAGGCGGAAGCATCAGCATTGATATCGAAAACTATTCTCCATCGGAAGAATACATGATTTCGGTAAACGGCGGCAAAAACTGGCTGAAAGCCGACGGCAAGACAACGGTAAAAAGCGGATTTATTGCAGGAAACTACACCGTTGCAGTAAAAAGCAGGAACGACAGCTCAAAAATATCAAGAAATGTCGAAATAACCGTACCCGTAAAAAATTATGCCCCGGCAGGTCATGTAAGAGCGCCCATGATAAAGCAGCTTCCCGAGCTTCCCACAGGCTGCGAGGTCACTTCCCTTGCAATGGCGCTGAATTTCTATGATCTGAACATAAAGCACACTTCTCTTGCGGACAGCTTTCTTGAAAAAGGCGCATACCGTGAGAGCGATTACCGAAAAGTATTTGTGGGCGACCCCAGAGTTTACAGGTCATACGGCTGCTATGCGGAAGTTATCGTGAACACGGCGGAAAAATTTCTGAAAACCGTTCCCGACAGGAGCTTCAAGGTATATGACCTTACGGGCTGCGAGCCTGACAGGCTGTATTCATACATTGATATGGGCTACCCTGTGATAGTCTGGGCAACAAGCAAGATGATGCCCACCACAAAGGGAGCCACATGGACGGACAGATCCACAGGCAAGACTATCAAATGGATAGGCAATGAGCACTGCCTGCTGCTTACGGGATATGACACTGAAAACAATCTGGTTTTCGTAAATGACCCTCAGGCAGGCACGGGAACATATAAGCTCGACCTTTTTGAAGAGCGCTTTTTTGACCTTGGAAAGCAGGCTGTGGTCATCATCGAGACTACGTAAATTTCTCCTGAAAACTGCACAAAATTTACATAAAATTTTATATTACATATGTTTATTTTAAAATATACTTGCATTATTTCAGAGAATGTGTTATAATGAATTATCAATATGCGCAGCTATGCCATGGCAGCTGCGGAAAAGAACCGGAGGAACTATTTTAATGAAAACATACGGAATCATCTGCGAATACAATCCTTTCCATAACGGACACATTTACCAGATAGAAGAAACCAAGAAGCAGACAGGTGCTACTCACATCGTTGCAATTATGAGCGGTAACTACGTTCAGCGTGGCGAGCCTGCTCTTATGGACAAGTTCAAGAGAGCTGAGATCGCTGTAAAGAACGGCGTTGACCTTGTTATTGAAATGCCCGTTCAGTACTGCCTTGCAAATGCTGAGCTTTTTGCACGCTGCGGTGTTATGCTCCTCGGCTCCCTCAGATGCGTTGAAGGTATCTCTTTCGGCAGCGAAAGCGGCAGCATCGACCAGCTCAAGGAATGTGCAGACGCTGTTATGGCTGTCACCACCCCCGAGAACCTCAAGCCTCTGCTTGAACAGGGTATGCCTTTCCCCGACGCTGTTCATCAGCTGGTAACTTATAAGTATGGCCCCCTGGTAGGCGACGTGCTCAACTCCCCCAACAATATTCTTGCTGTTGAATATCTCAAATCACTGAAAATTCTCGGTCTTATGGATAAGATACAGCCCTTTACCGTTAAGCGTGAGGGTGCTGCTCATGACGGCGAGGAGCACAGCGGAAACATCGCAAGCGGCGAATATATCCGCAGACTTATCGACGACGGCGAGGACTTCTCTGCATTCGTTCCCAAGGACACTGCCGACGCTATCAACGAGTACGATGACAAGGAGCTTCTCTGCTGGTTCGAGAACTTTGAAAGAATACTTATGTACCGCCTGAGAACCATTTCTCCTCAGGAACTGGCAACAGTTCCCGACGTAGGTCAGGGTCTTGAAAACAGGATCTTCCAGGCTGCAAGAATGTCAGGCACACTCGAGCAGCTGCTCAACGCCATCAAGGTAAAGCGTTACCCCATGGCTCGTATCAAGAGAATACTTCTCAACACACTTTTCGGCATCAAGTCCGAAGACCTGAAGGCTCCTCCTATGTACGGAAGAATCCTTGCCCTCAACGACAGAGGAACAGAGATACTCAAAATGGCCGGTTCTCTCCCCGAGGACAAGTTCTCCATTCCTTTCAGCTCCTCTCTCAAGGATTTTGTTGACAGCAACAAGGAAAATCCCAGAGCTATGCGCTCTATCGGCATGACCACCGTTTCCAGTGATATTTACACACTCGGCGCAAGAAATATCCGTCCCAGCGGCATGGATTTCACCGCCAAGATAGCATATGAAAAGCTTGAAGGCTTTGTATCCGAACTTCCCGCTGACCTTAAGACCACTGCTCATGCAGGCACTGTTGAGCAGGTAAACAAGGAAAGAGCTGCTGAGGCTGCTGCCAAGAAGGCTGCCGAAGAAGCAAAGAAGGACGACTCCGCCGAGAAATCAAAGGAGAACTGATTTTATGACACAGGATAAGATCAACCGCATCAATGAGCTTGCTCACAAAGAAAATCTTACTGATGAAGAGAAAGCTGAACAGGCTGCTCTCAGGGACGAGTACCGCAAGAGCGTTATCAGCAATCTGAAAAGTCAGCTTGACAATGTTAAGATAGTTGATGAAGAAGCCGTTGAAGAAGAGCTTGAAAAAGAAGAAAAGACTGACAAGTGATATCATGCTCCGTCCTTGCGGCGGAGCATTTTTTTTCAGAAAGGAGCTTCCAAAATGATGGACTTTGATATAAATTCGCTGAAAACGCCCTGCTATGTCACCGATGAACGGCTGCTTGAAAAGAACATGAAAATTCTCCGCAGCGTTTCCGAAAAGACAGGCTGCAAGGTGCTGCTGGCTCAGAAGGCTTTCTCAATGTACAGCACATATCCCCTAATGGCAAAATATCTTGACGGCACAACTGCCAGCGGACTGTATGAAGCAAAGCTGGGATACGAGGAAATGCCGGGAAAGGAAGTACACATCTTCTCCCCTGCCTATCGCCCCGATCACTTTGAAGAGATAACACAGATATGCGGTCACATTATCTTCAACAGCTTTAACCAGTGGAAGCGCTTCCGCCCCATGGTAAACAAGGCGATATCCGACGGCAGGCACATTGAATGCGGCATCCGTGTTAATCCCGAGTATTCCGAAATAGCAACGGATATCTATAACCCCTGCGCAGGAAATTCCCGTCTGGGAGTTCGTGCTTCCGACTTTGAGGAATCCGAGCTGGAAGGCATCAGCGGTCTGCATTTTCATACCATGTGCGAGCAGAACAGTGACGTTCTGGAGCGCACTATCCCCCATTTTGAGGAGAAATTCGGCAAGTACCTTTCAAAAATGAAGTGGGTAAACTTCGGCGGCGGTCATCACGTCACCAGAGATGATTATGATGTTGACAAGCTTTGCAAGGTCATCAGCTGCATTCATGATAAATACGATGTTCAGGTATATATTGAACCTGGTGAGGCAGCGGCTCTTAATGCAGGCTGGCTTATATCGGAAGTGCTTGAAGTGTTTGAAAGCGGCGAAGTGAGCCATGCCATAATCGACGCATCGGCTGCCTGCCATATGCCCGATGTGCTGGAAATGCCATATCGCCCCAACATCATAGGCAGCGGAAAGGCAGGCGAAAAGCCTTACACCTATCGTCTCGGAGCCGCTACCTGTCTGGCCGGAGATATCATCGGCGACTATTCCTTTGACAAGCCCCTTTCCGTAGGCGACAGGCTTATTTTCTGCGACATGGCAATATACACCATGTGCAAAAACAACACCTTTAACGGCATCGGACTTCCTGCTATTTACCGCATAGACACTGACGGGAAAATCCATCTTGAACATGAGTTTGGATATGAGGATTTCAAGTGCAGGCTTTGATTTAACCGAATATAAACAAAAAAGCTTATGTGCCAAAGTTGATTGGTACATAAGCTTTTGTTTTATTTCATTAAAATTATTTAAGTGCCATCATTGCTCTCTTGCCGATATCGTGACGGTAGTGAGCATTTTCAAAGGATATCTTATCCACTGCCGCATAGGACTTTTCAAGTGCCTCGGGAAGTGTAGCGCCGGTTGCGGTCACGCCAATAACACGTCCGCCGTTGGTGTAGAACTTGCCGTTCTCATACTTGGTGCCCGCATGATAAACAAATGCGCCCTCGACCTGACCCTTATCGTCAAGTCCGTGCATTTCCAGTCCCTTGGGATAAGACTTGGGATATCCGCCCGATGCCATAACAACGCAGGTGCAGTATTCCTTTTTCCACTTGATGTCAACATCTGCAAGAGTGCCGTTGTAAATAGCCTCGAATATCTCGCAGAGGTCGCCGTCCAGCAGAGGAAGAACTACCTGTGTCTCGGGATCGCCGAAACGGCAGTTATACTCAATAACTCTGGGGCCCTTGGGGGTTATCATAAGACCGAAGTAAAGGCAGCCCTTAAAGGTGCGTCCCTCGGCGTTCATAGCGTTGATGGTAGGCAGGAAGATCTTCTCCATGCACTCCTTAGCCACCTCATCGGTGTAATAAGGGTTGGGAGCAACTGTGCCCATTCCGCCTGTGTTAAGTCCCTCGTCATTATCATAAGCACGCTTGTGATCCATGGAGGATATCATAGGAACTACAGTCTTGCCGTCTGTAAAGGAAAGAACTGATACCTCAGGGCCCGTAAGAAATTCCTCGATAACTACAGTTGCGCTGCTTTCGCCGAACTGCTTGTCATCTATCATGGACTTTACAGCCTCAACAGCCTCTTCCTCGTTCTGAGCGATTATAACGCCCTTGCCCAAAGCAAGTCCGTCAGCCTTGATAACTGCGGGATATGTGTTCTGCTCCTTAAGATATGCGATAGCGGAAGCACTGTCGGAAAATACTTCATATCCTGCTGTGGGGATATTGTACTTCTTCATCAGGTGCTTGGAAAATACCTTGCTTCCCTCAATAATAGCAGCAGCCTTGTTGGGACCGAAGGTCATGATTCCCTCTGCATTGAGAGCATCTACCATTCCCAGAACCAGAGGATCATCGGGAGCAACTGCAACCATATCGACCTTGAGCTTCTTTGCAAGAGCCACAACGCCCCCGATATCGGTTGCCTTAACGTCAAAGCACTCGGCATAGCGGGAAATTCCGCCGTTTCCGGGTGTGCAGTAAAGCTTGTTAACACGTGGACTTTCGGCAAGCTTCATTATAATAGCGTGCTCACGTCCGCCGCCGCCTACTACCAGTATATCCATTTTTTTCATCCTTTCAGAAAGTTTTAGTCGATTGTAAAGGAATCTATTATCGCCTGAGCTTCCGACTGTGCGGAATCGAACTGCTCCTCTGCTGCTGTAAGTATTATGCTGTAAAGGCAGCTGTCATCAACAGTGACGATATGCTTTGTGCAGAGAGTCATTCCCTCAGCTTCACGCTTTATCGTAACAAAATAGCCGTCACAGCTTCCTGCCGTGCAGGCACCGCTGTCAGCAACGGTATAGTCAGCCATGCTATTGTACTGCTCTTCCAGAAGAGCGCCTATCTCAGCAACTGAGCTTCCGCCCGTGCCCTCGTTCACCTGAAATATGAGCAGTGTTGCGGCTTCGGTGTCGTTATGAGGATATGCAGGCTGCAATGCGCAGTCGATACCCTCCTGCTGAACATCAGATTTTTTCCATGTATCGGGTATCTCAATGGAATATCCGCTGCCGCTGTATATCACAGGTTCAGCCGCTTCAAAAGCAGAGGTCTCTATCATCACATCGGGATCATCGGCAACAGAGCTGTCAGCCGCACCGCACGCAGTAAGCGCCAGTGCCAGCGACAGCATAATGATAATTTTTTTCATCATTAGTGGTGGAAGAGACGGATTCCTGTAAATGCCATTGCGATATCGTACTTGTTGCAGGTCTCGATAACGTTGTCGTCACGGATAGAGCCGCCGGGCTGTGCGATATACTTAACGCCTGACTTATGAGCACGCTCGATATTGTCGCCGAAGGGGAAGAAAGCGTCGGAACCGAGGCAAACATCGGTGTTCTTAGCGATCCATGCCTTCTTTTCCTCAACAGTGAGGACTTCGGGCTTCTCGGTGAATACCTTCTGCCACTCACCGTCTCTCAGAACGTCCTCATACTCATCGCCGATATAAACGTCGATAGCGTTGTCACGGTCTGCACGTCTTACGTCAGCCTTGAAAGGAAGAGCCATTACCTTGGGGTTCTGTCTCAGCCACCAGTTGTCAGCCTTCTGACCTGCAAGACGTGTGCAGTGGATTCTTGACTGCTGACCTGCGCCGATGCCTATTGCCTGGCCGTCCTTTACGTAGCAAACGGAGTTGGACTGGGTATATTTAAGGGTGATAAGGGAAATGAGAAGATCATTCTTCTTGTCATCGGGGATATTCTTGTTATCGGTAACGATGTTTGCAAGCAGCTCAGTGTTGATATCCAGCTCGTTTCTGCCCTGCTCGAATGTAACGCCGTAAACCTGCTTTCTCTCGATAGGAGCGGGAACATAGCTCTCGTCTATCTTGATGATATTGTAAGTGCCCTTTCTCTTGGACTTGAGAATTTCAAGAGCCTCATCAGTGTAGCCGGGAGCGATAACACCGTCGGAAACCTCTCTCTGGATCATCTTTGCGGTGCAAACGTCGCACACATCGGAAAGAGCGATGAAATCGCCGTAGGAGGACATTCTGTCAGCGCCTCTTGCTCTTGCATATGCGCAAGCCAGAGGAGAAAGTTCGCCCAGATCATCTACCCAGTAGATCTTCTTGAGAGTGTCGGAAAGAGGCTTGCCTACTGCTGCGCCTGCGGGAGAAACGTGCTTGAAAGAGGTCGCTGCGCAAAGACCAGTTGCCTTTTTAAGCTCCTTTACAAGCTGCCAGCCGTTGAAAGCGTCCAGGAGATTGATATATCCGGGCTTGCCGTTGAGAACTTCAATGGGAAGCTCGCTGCCGTCTGCCATAAAAATTCTTGAAGGCTTCTGATTGGGGTTGCATCCATATTTAAGCTGCATTTCGTTTGCCATGATTATTACTTCCTTTCAAAATCATTCGCACTTGGCGTACTTGTTGATGATCCTTGACTCGCACTTGCCTGTTGCGATGTCGATATATCTTACAAAAAGGGATACCTTGTTATCTTCATTAAGAGCGTTCCAAACCTTTGAAGCAAACTCGTCAATGCTGTCATTGCCAAGCTCTACCTTCTTAGGCTCGCCCTCAAAGCTGGGAAGAGGATTGCCATCGCCCATATAGGTGTGGATAAAATGACCAACACCGTTTACAGGTGTACTGTAAGCAAAGGTAAATCTCTCGCAGGAATCGGGGTTGCCGTCTGCAGACTTGAGGATAGACATTGCGTAGTTGTACTCGCCGTTCTCAACGTGCATGATGCCTGAAATTCTGGGGGTGAAGTTGGGAGCGTCGTCCTCGTACTCTCTTGTTCTGAGAGACTGCTCAAAGGTCTGCTGCTTGTCCATAAGCTCGTAGATGGTATCGGTCTGGTCGCCGTTGGTAACGATGGTCTTGTTGCCAAGAACTCTTACGGGAGAGTAGATGATAAGATGGGGATCGGACAGCTTTGAAGGGTCAGCAGCCTCGGTCTTGATGCCGTCAGCTGTTTCAGTGAAAACTCTGTTGCGGGAGTTTACGCTTCTACCCATGATAAAATATGCGGTAACAGCAGTCTTGCCGTCTGCCGATCTGCCTATAACGATTCCTCTGCCGGGATATGCGTTGGAATTAAGCTCGTTTTCAAGTGATAATGTTTTCATTGCTCAATCGTCCTTTCGGTGTTTTATGTGACCAAGATAACAGGTCGTTCTGTATGGTATTGTGACCTTTCCGCCCTTTTCGTATCTTGAAAAAATATCTGTAAGCGCTTGGCGGATATATCCATGCCCCTCCTGCCCCTCATTGGGAACATAGGAACGGGAAAAGTTATCCCCCAGAAAACGCTCAAGGTCATATTCTTCCTCAAAGAAATATTCGGTATATTCACAGTCGGTAAGGAAATCATTCCTTAAAAACCTGTCCCCGTCGCCTGTTGACATAAGCCCTGCATGACCGCCCTTGTAATTGGGACAGGCACGCTTCATAAGCTCATCTCTTTCGTCGATCATGGGGCAGCTTACACGGTCATTGAATATGATCGCTGCAAGCTTTTTATCGGTAAGTATCCTCTCGCACTCTTTTGAAAAGCTCGGGGGATCGAACCAGTGAAAAGCAGTTGCCGCCGCAACAAGTCCCACTGAATTGTCGGGAAGCCCTGTATGCTCGGCAGTGCCGTTTATCACGCTGATGTCCTTATGGGATAATATCTTTCGGAGCATATCTGCGTTGGGTTCAACAGCAGTGACCCTCCATGGCTTGTTCATAAGCAGTCTGGTGAAAATTCCCGTGCCTGCGCCAATATCCGCAGCAGAATCGGTCTGAGCCGTTTCATAAAGATATTCGATAAGCTCCGTGGGATATGACGGGCGGTACCTGGCATAATCGTCAGCCTTGCCCGAAAATTTACCGATATTATTCGGTGACATATGCCACGCCGTCTTTTACCTGCACCTTGTCCTGGCAAAGAAGTGAAACAGCGTGAGGAAGTATCTTCCATTCAGCCTGCTCCATAACTCTTCTCTGGAGTACCTCGGGGGTATCGCCGTTCTTGACTTCAACGGCTTTCTGGAGAATGATAGGTCCGCCGTCGCAAACTTCCGTAACAAAATGAACTGTAGCTCCCGTTACCTTTACTCCCCTTTTGAGAGCTTCCTCATGGACTTTAAGACCATAGTAGCCCTTTCCGCAGAATGAGGGTATAAGTGCAGGATGAACGTTCACCATCTTATAAGGATATGCCTTGCAGACCTGCTCATCAAGAATGGTCATAAAGCCTGCATATACGATGATATCAGCCTTTTCAGCCCGCAGAGTTTCAAGCATCGCCTTGCTGTACTCGTGGCTGTCGGCATAGTCCTTTCTGGGAAGAACAATACCCTTTATGTCGTTCTGAGCAGCTCTTTCAAGAGCATATGCGCCCTCCTTTGAGGAGATAACGCAGGTTATCTTTCCACCCTGAAGCTCTCCACGCTTTTCGGCATCTATCAGAGCCTGAAGATTTGTTCCGCCGCCTGATACAAGCACGACTATATTTTTCATAAGCCTTGTCCTTTCAGGATCTATTCAAAAAATCCATTGTTCTGAGAATCCGATTTTTCAGCTGCTTTTCCGCCCTTGTAGCTTGAAACGGCAGCCGCAATGTACAGTCCGTCGCCTACAAGAGAAAATGCCGCCATGCCGTTGAGCAAATTTGTCATTGCGTTGTGTGAAACGCCCGCAGCCTCGCCCACGAAACTGAACATTCCGCCTGCAAACAAAAGTACGATCGCAAAAAGAATACTTATAACAGTAGCGGCGATATACATTCCCGTTGAAACGTAAGCCATATTTTTTTTGGAATTGCTGTAGGCTATCCACGACACGATAACAGCGATAACTCCGAAAAGGTTGACGGAGGGTATCGTCCAGATAAGCGCTATAGTTCCCAGTATCATTGCTTTTTTCAGCTTGGTGTTATTCATTGTCCTGTTCCTCTTCCAATGTAAAAACATACGGCTGTACAAATTTTTATACAGCCGTATTGTGATGTACTCAGCAGATGATAACGCCCTCATCGCTCTTTACAAGCTCGCCCATAACGTAAGCTTCCTCGCCTGCGTTTCTTACAGCCTCAACAGCCTTGTCAGCGTCGTTCTTGTCAACAACAACGACCATACCAACACCCATATTGAAGGTGTTGAACATATCTCTCTCGGGGATCTTTCCTGTCTTTGCGATAAGGTCGAAGATAGGAAGCACCTGAACTGCGCTTCTGTCGATCTTAGCGGAAATTCCTGCAGGAAGAGAACGGGGAATATTCTCATAGAATCCGCCGCCTGTGATGTGGCTGAGGGACTTTACCTTAACGGAATCAAGCAGGCTCATTACAGCCTTTACGTATATCTTTGTGGGAGTCAGCAGGCACTCGCCGAGGGTAGTGCCAAGGTCTGACTGATGACGGTGAAGGTTCTGCTCGTTAATAGCAAATACCTTTCTTACCAGTGAGAAGCCGTTGGAATGAACACCGCTGGACTTGATAGCGATAACAACATCGCCCTCCTTCTGCTGGGAAGGATCTATGATCTTGTTCTTATCAACAACACCAACGGAGAAACCAGCCAGATCGTACTCGTCCTCAGGCATAAGACCCGGGTGCTCAGCAGTCTCGCCGCCGATAAGTGCGCAGCCTGCCTGAACGCAGCCCTCTGCAACGCCTGATACGATGAAAGCTATCTTTTCGGGAATGTTCTTTCCGCAGGCAATGTAGTCGAGAAAGAACTGGGGCTTAGCGCCGCAGCAGATGATATCGTTGACGCACATTGCAACGCAGTCGATACCGACAGTGTCGTGCTTATCCATTATAAAAGCAAGCTTGACTTTGGTACCTACGCCGTCTGTTCCCGAAACAAGAACAGGGTGCTCGATGCCCTTGAGATCAAGCTCAAACAGTCCGCCGAAGCCGCCGATGCCTGAAAGAACGCCGTTTGTCATGGTTCTGGCAACATGAGCCTTCATAAGCTCTACAGCCTTGTAGCCCGCTGTTACGTCAACGCCGGCTTCCTTGTAGCTTTCAGAAAAACTTTTCATTATCTAATCCAATCCTTTCACCGCAGTCAGGCTGCGGGCTGTTATGAATACGCAGTACCATCTATTTTGTTATTTAACTGCCTTTTTTATTTTTGATTCAAATTTATCCTTGGGTATCTCCTTAGGAACTTCTGACGGATATACACCTGTGAAGCAGCCGTCGCAGAAATCGCAGTCGGAATCAACTGCAAGCTTTTTAACAGAATCCACACTGAGGTAGCCAAGACTGTCAGCACCTATCTCCTTGCATATCTCGGGGATAGTCATGCGGCAGGCAATAAGATTTTCCTTGCTGTCGATATCTGTGCCGAAGTAGCAGGGATTTGTAAATGGCGGGCAGGATATTCTCATATGTATCTCCTTGGCACCCGCTTCCCTGATGAGATTAACTATTCTCTGAGAAGTGGTTCCACGGACAATACTGTCGTCAATGAGAACGACTCTCTTGCCACGGACAGTTTCCCTTATAACATTGAGCTTTATCTTTACGGAGTTGGTTCGCTCTGCCTGAGAGGGCTGAATGAACGTCCTTCCCACATATCTGTTCTTGATAAAGCCTATGCCGTAAGGAATGCCAGATGCTCTGGAAAAGCCCAGCGCCGCATCAAGTCCGCTGTCGGGGACGCCGATAACAACATCAGCGTCAACAGGGTGCTCCTTCCAGAGGTACTCGCCTGCTTTAAGGCGTGCATGATGAACGCACGAACCCTCGATAACGGAATCGGGACGTGCGAAATAAACATACTCAAACACGCAGAGATGAGGCTTGGGAGTGATATGTGTCTCAATGGAACGCAGACCGTTCTCATCAATAACGATTATCTCGCCTGGACGGACATCTCTTACAAATTCAGCACCGATACTGTCAAATGCGCAGGTCTCGGAAGCGACAACATAGGAATTGCCAAGCTTGCCGATGGAAAGAGGTCTGTAGCCGATGGGGTCTCTTGCAGCAATAAGCTTCTGCGGAGACATTACCACCAGCGAATAAGCGCCCTTTATCCTGAGCATTGCCTTTTCGACTGCTTCCTCTATTGAGGAACAGACAAGCCTCTGCTCGGTTATAGCGTAGGAAATGACCTCGGTATCGTTAGTGCTGTGGAAAATTGCGCCTTTAAGCTCAAATTCCGTTCTCAGCTCATATGCGTTGGTCAGATTTCCGTTGTGTGCGATAGCAAGAGGACCTTTCACATGGCGCACTACCAGAGGCTGTGCGTTGGAACGGTTTGAATTGCCTGTTGTAGAGTATCTTACGTGACCGATGGAGATGTTGCCCTCTCCCAGTGCATGGAGCCTGTCCTTATTAAAGACCTCATGAACCAGTCCGAGATCCTTATAGTAGCTGAATACGCCTGCATCGTTAACAACGATTCCGCAGGACTCCTGTCCTCTGTGCTGCAAAGCATACAGACCAAGGTATGTCTGCATTGCAACGTCGGAAGTTTCGGGACTGTATATACCGAAGACTCCGCACTCCTCGTGAATACCGTTAAACATTCGGATCAACCCTTTCCATTCCAGCAATAGCTGCACAGCTTGCAGCCGGGGATGCCCACAGCACGCTCTGTGCCTTCAAGAGACTGAAACTCAAGAGAAGTAAGCTTGAGTCTCGAACAGATCTCAGCCCTGAGCTTCTTTCCACGCTCTGTGTTGGTATTGCTGTACTCTTCGATATATTTAACGCCTTCTGCGCCTTCAAGCTCGTCAATAATTTTTCTTGCGATAAGATCAAGCTCAGATGTGCTTCTGGAGAAGTTCAGGTACTTGCAGCCGTACATGATAGGCGGACATGCAGAACGCATATGAACTTCCTTGGCACCGTTTGAATAAAGGAATTCAACGGTCTCTCTGAGCTGTGTTCCTCTTACGATACTGTCATCCACAAAGAGGAGCTTCTTGCCCTCGATAAGCTCGTGAACAGGCACAAGCTTCATCTTAGCCACCTGATTTCTCATGGACTGGTTCTGAGGCATAAAGCTTCTGGGCCATGTGGGTGTGTATTTGATAAAAGGACGTGCAAAGGGAATGCCGCTTCGGTTGGAATATCCGATAGCATGGGGAATACCCGAATCGGGAACGCCGCAGATATAATCAACATCGGGAAGACATCCGTTCTTGATATCTGCCTCTGCCATTATCTCGCCGTTGCGCATTCTCATAGCCTCAACGTTTACCCCCTCATAAATGGAGTTGGGATAGCCGTAATATGTCCAGAGGAATGTGCAGATGCTCATTTCATCTGTTCCTGGGCTGAGAGTTTCGCAGGAGGTGGGAGTGATCTTCACGATCTCTCCGGGCTTCAGTTCCTTGTAGATCTCATATCCCAGCTTCTGGAAAGCAAAGGACTCAAATGAGTAGCAGTAGCCGTCATCTCTCTTGCCCACGATAATGGGAAGCTTTCCTGCCTTGTCTCTGGCAGCGATTATGCCGTCCTCGGTGAGCACCATGAGTGAAACCGTACCCTTTATCTTCTCCTGAGCATTCCTGATACCGTCAACGAAATTATCCTTCTGAGAAATGAGTGCACCTATAAGCGAGCTGGAATTAACCTTTCCGCTGCTCATGGACTCAAAGCTTGCAAAACAGTCGTTGAGTATCTCGTCTCTTATCTCAGCTGCGTTGTTGATTATACCGATGTTGCATACGGCATAAAGACCAAGCTTTGAGCGGAGAAGAATGGGCTGAGGGTCTGTATCACTTATGCAGCCGATACAGAGATTGCCCTTCATTGTTTCGATATCCTTTTCAAACTTAGTTCTGAAAGGAGAATTTTCTATGCTGTGAATACTTCTCTGGAAGCCAAGCTCGGGAGAGTATGCAGTCATACCTCCACGCTTGGTGCCCAGATGCGAATGATAGTCAGTGCCGAAAAATACATCATTTATGCAGTCATTCAGTGACGCTGCGCCGAAAAAGCCGCCCATTGATTATTCTCCGAAAATACGCTTCATCATTTCCTGATAAGCTTCTTCTACGCCGCCCATATCTCTGCGGAAACGGTCCTTGTCAAGCTTCTCGTGGGTTGTGCTGTCCCAGAAGCGGCAAGTGTCGGGAGAGATCTCATCAGCGAGAATGACCTGACCATGGTATCTGCCGAACTCGATCTTGAAGTCGATAAGGTCGATGTTGTGCTCCTTGAAGAACTTGAGCATAAAGCTGTTTACAGCAAAAGCATACTTGGAGATAGTGTCGATCTCTTCCTGAGTAGCAAGACCAAGACCCAGTGCATAGTAGCTGTTGATGAAAGGATCGCCCAGATCATCGTTCTTGTAGCTGAATTCGAGAGTAGGCTGCTTGAGAGGAGTACCCTCAGCAATGCCGAGCTTCTTGGAGAAACTGCCTGCTGCAACGTTTCTTACGATAACTTCCAGAGGAACGATCTCAACCTTCTTAACGATGGTCTCACGGTCGTTGATCTCCTTAACAAGGTGAGTAGGAATGCCTTCCTTTTCAAGCAGGCCGAACATATAGTTGGTCATCTTGTTGTTAACAACGCCCTTGCCTCTGATAGTGCCCTTCTTTTCGCCGTTGAAAGCGGTAGCGTCATCCTTGTAGTCAACGATAACGTAATCGGGGTTGTTGGTAGCGAATACTTTCTTTGCCTTGCCCTCATAGAGCTGCTCGGTTTTTACAATGTTTTCCATGGTATTTATCCTCCTAATTTTCAAACGGTCTTTCGTGCCGTAAAGATTTTTGATTTATATGTGCAAGCCCTGATATGTAATATCAAAGCTCGTCAACCATTTTCTGAAGCTTTTCGTTCTTTGCGATAACGCCGTCGATCATATCCTTCTTGGACTTTTCCAGCTTAGCGGAAAGCTCCTCGTCGGAAAGTGCCAGCATCTGAACAGCAAGAACAGCCGCATTTTTTGCTCCGTTTACCGCTACAGTTGCAACAGGGATACCCGAAGGCATCTGAACGGTAGCCAGAAGTGCATCAAGTCCCTCGAAAGATGACCTGATGGGAATACCGATAACAGGCAGTGTTGTATGACCTGCAATAACACCTGCAAGATGAGCAGCCATGCCCGCAGCGCAGATTATAACGCCGAAGCCCTCTGCCTTTGCCTTTGAAGCAAACTCGGAAGCAAGTCCCGGAGTGCGGTGGGCAGACATTACCTTTGCCTCAACGGGAACGCCGTATTTCTTCAGCTCAGCGATGCAATCCTTAACAACAGGAAAATCACTGTCCGAGCCCATGATAACAGCAACCTTTTTCAAAACCAATCCATCCTTTCGCAATTTGGCGATACAAACAAAAAACTGCGGCGGTGCCGTTAAGGCTATACCCTGCCACAGTTAAAAAAGAGTGCAGAAATCCCGCTGCACTCGGATCTTCCGACCTGAGCGCTGTGATTATTACCAAACCCATAAGTGCTATGTAACATCACGAAATTCCTCCACTGCATACTTACGCATAATGCGACATATATATTGTAACTGATTTGAAACCAAATTTCAAGTGTTTGGGGAAATTTTTTTTGGAAATAAAAAAATTAACAATTACCTCTTGCTTTTTTTAGATTATATGATAAAATATATGTATAAGGTGAAATGGCTCTATACATATCCGTTTCGCAAAAAATTAGGAGGTACTTACTATGGCTTACAAAATTTCCGACGCTTGCATCAGCTGCGGCGCTTGCGCAGCAGAATGTCCCGTTTCAGCAATCTCTGAGGGTGACGGTCAGTACGTTATCGACGCTGATACCTGCATTGACTGCGGTTCCTGCGCAGACGTATGTCCCGTTTCAGCTCCTGCTGCTGAATAATCAACATACTTAATAAAAAAATAACGGATCTCCTTGCGGGGTCCGTTATTTTTTTGTGCTTATTCACTTATTCGGATAATATATAGTTTTTTGCCGAGCTTGCCGCATTTGCTCCGTCGGAGCAGGCAGTAACTATCTGCCTGAGGGGCTTTGTGCGGATATCTCCTGCCGCAAAAATGCCCTCTGCCGAGGTAACACAGTCCTCCTCCGCTTCAATGCAGCCCTTTTCGTCAAGCTTCACGATATCATTTATAAGTTTGGTCGAGGGCGCCATGCCCACAGCCGCAAAAACTCCGCTGCACTCTGTCCTGCGGCGCTCACCGTTCTGCTCGATGATAATGCCCGTAACACTGCTTTCACCGCATATCTCACGGCATACAGCACTGCGGATAATTTCAATATTGTCCGTCTGTTCGCATTTGCTGAGCTTGTCCGCACTGCCTCTGAAACTGTCCCTGCGGTGGATAAGATACACCTTTCGGCATATGGCAGAAAGATACAATGCGTCCTTGAGAGCCGTATCCCCTCCGCCGATAACTGCAATATCCTTTTCTCTGAAAAATCCGCCGTCACACACAGCACAGTAGGAAACTCCCCTGCCTGCGAATTTATCTTCGCCCTGTACTCCAAGCTTTTTATGCTCAGCTCCGCAGGCGATTATCAGGGTCTTTGCCTGGTATTCCTTTCCGCCTGCAAGTACAGCTTTTGGCTTGCCGTCAGCTATGCGTGTGACCTCCGCAGTTATAAACTCGGCACCCGCTTCTTCCGCCTGAGCTTTGAGATTTTTTGCTATCTCTGAGCCATAGGAGGGGACATATGCGGGAAAATTTGCGATAACATCGGTGAGAAGCATCTGCCCGCCCGTCAAGGGGTATCTCTCGATAACAAGCGTTTTGAGCATCGACCTTGCGCTGTAAGCGGCAGCCGTAAGTCCCGCAGGCCCCGCACCGATAATTATCACATCATACATAGCTATTCTCCGTTATATCTTTTTCTTTCCCATCATAAAGATACCTGCGCCGAATGCCAGGATCTCGGCAGGTGCAAGCCTTACTGCTATGTCAAGAAGCTTGACGGGCAGTGTGGGAAGTATCATAAGCTTATTTTCCCTCATTTTTTTCAAAGCATACACAGCGCACTTCCTGGGAGTTATTCCCTTGGAAATAATGTTTTCAATGCCTGCACGCTTATTGAACTCGGTCTGTACAGGTCCGGGGCAGAGGACTGAAACGTGAACATGGCTCTTTTTCCTGCGAAGCTCTTCATACACAGCCTGGGTCTGGCGGATAACATAGCTCTTGGAGGAATAATATGCACTCATATGAGGCCCTGGAAGCAGTCCTGCTGAAGAACCTACATTCAGGATATATCCCCTGTCCTTCTTCACAAAATCCTTGGTATAGAGCTTGAAAAGTGTGTGCATCGCCTTGATATTTACGTCTATCATCTCCAGCTCCTTGCTGAGAGATGTTTCGGTAAAGTCACCGAAAACTCCGAAGCCTGCATTGTTTATAAGGATATCGGGGTCATACTTTTTGGTCTTTGCATAAAGGTCAATGCAGTTTTTGGTGCTGGTAAGGTCAGCGGGAATAACAGTGCATCTGTCCTTGCCAATCTCATCTCTCAGCTTGTTGAGGGCATCTTCATTCCTGCCTGAGAGGATAACAAAAGTCCCTCTTTTGCTGAGTATGCGTGCAAATTCCGCACCTATGCCTGAGCTTGCGCCTGTGATAACTGCACAGTGCTTACGTCCTATTGCGAAGAAATCTTTTCTCATGGAGCATCTTCCTTTCATTTTTCTTGTATTCCTTTACTGCCGCAAAAGCTTCGCTGTATGCCGCAGTTACAGTCTGTTTGTCGCTGTCATCTGCCTGAGAGCCGCCGTAGGAGCATTTTTCAAGTATGAACACAGCCTTGCTGATGTCGCAGCCTGTGAGCTTTTCAAGTGCCTCCGCAAATTCATAAGGTGTAAGTGACTCATGCTCGGGAATAAGCTTTGCGCATATCCTGCAGCTGAGACGCATATATACCATAACGGCGCTGTCACCTGCCGATGCCTTTTCCAGCCTGCTCATAAACAGCTTTTCGGATATGGCGGGAGCGCAGATAATCACTATCAGAGCAATTATAAACACAATGGCAGCTATCACGCAAAGTACGAAAACAAGGTTATAATCCACCTTGAAGTTTACGCCGCCCTGCGCAGTATCGCTCTCCAATTCGTTATAGCCTGAGGGCACGGTAGGCTCAAACACCGCCCAGCCCATGTTCTGGATATACACCTCGGGATATGCGTGTGAACAGCTGTCGCTTATGGCAAAAACGCTGTCACGGGAGGTAACATCGGGCGAATAGCCCTCCGCATACCTGGCTGTAAGTCCCACAGAACGTGCCATCAGCACAAATGCCGCCGCATAGTCCGAACAGCTTCCACGCTTGCTGTCAAAGAGGAAATACTCAACGCTTGGATCGGGCGCCACATAGTTCAGGTCATAGGCATAGTTATTCTGAATGAAATAATTCTGCAAAGCAGATGCCTTTTCCCAGTCATATGTCAGTCCTGCGGTTATCTGCTGAGCAAGCTCACGCACTCTGTCGGGTATAAGCAGGTCATTTTCCCGGTAGATAGACTTATAGTCCATTGCGTCATTATATACCTGCAAAAATGCTTCCGCAGTGTCAGCCAGATCGTCACGGTTCTGCATAAGCACGGTGTAAAGCTCGTTCAGCATCTCGCCGCACTTTTCATCATCAATATCCGCACCGCCCAGAGCAAACCATCTGTATCGGGTGTAATATTCATCGTAAAATGTAACGGTATATGGCATACCCGCCGCATGGGGCTGCTCACGGTTCCTGAAAACACCGCTTCTTGTTACATATATCTGCTCGGACTGCCCCACGGGAGTTACTGAAACTGCTCTTACAGGAGCAATATAATACACAGCACCGAAATTTTCAGGCTGAATAGTGACTGAAATATAGTCGTCCGTTATCTGCTCATAGTCGGACAGCCCTGACATACCGTACTTTGCCGAAAATCCGCTTTCGTAGCCGTCAGCCGCCTTTATGGCTTTCTGAAGCTGAGCAAGGGAAAGCTTTCCCGCCTGAGCCGTCCACTCATAATCAGTATAATACGGCTCGGAATAACTGTCGTCCGCATACCAGCGGTCATTCTCAAAATCATAGTAATCAAAGGTCTGGCGCTTGAAATATGGGTCCTGAGGGCCGTAAACCGTGTACATACGTCGGTTGGAGAAGCCTCTGAACGAATCTGCGCCGCCGGAAAACTCGCTGAAATAGGTATAATCGGAAAAGAGCCTGTTATTGTTGGAGGTATCCATGAACAGCTCTTCAAATCTGTCATAATACCGTGCATTTTCTTCCTTGGGTATGGCTGCGGAGATTATCAGCAGCACAAAGGTAAATACCGCCGCCGACATCATCGATGCACCCTTGCCCACCACCATTCTGCCGTTTTCACGCTTCTGCCGCACGCTGCTCATCAGTATCGCCACATTAAGCAGGGCAATGAGGGCAACATACACGTTGTCGATATCGGAAAGTACCTTTACATAGACCGCACAAGGTATCAGGCTGATAAGCGTGAGGAATGACATTCGGTAAAGTATCATGGAAAAATAGTAAACCGTCACCGCAAAGAAGGGCACGAAGCTTACCATCAGCGCCAGAAGATAACTTGTCTTTGTCTGCACCTTGTCGGCACCTGTCAGGAACCACTGCTGGAAGGTCTGACCGTAGTCATTGCCTGCAATCAGCACCATAAACCAGTACAGTGCAAACATCAGCACCACTACAAATATCGCTCCGCCGATGAAATGGTGCTTGTCGATGAACCGACAGAACAGGAACATCACCGCAGTGACAAGTATTATACCCAGCGTCCATACGGAAAACAGATTTATGCTGTAAACCGAATAAAGCGCAGAGCTAAGCACCACCGAAAGAATCAGAGGAAGAACAGCGGTCAGGCTGTTCTGAAAGAAATCTGATCTTTTCTTATCCATTCACAGCCGCCTCCTTTCCTTTGACTGTAACATCGGGAGCCACAGCTGCGGCAGACATAACGATGGTCAGTCCGCCCTTGCCATCGGAAGTTCCGCTGAGGTCTGTGGTGTCAGAAAGTGCCTTGTCAAGGTACGGCGTGCAGAGTATAGCCACCGAGCAGGACTTCTGCGCAAGCTCGTCATATGGAAAGCGTGACTTTCCGTATGCGCTTTCAAATTTATAGGAAGCAAGCTCAGTTCTGAGCATGGAAAGGTCATTGTCATCATTGGCAGGATATGATATCCAGCCGTCAGTTGTCATCATCACAAAGCTTACTGCACAGCCGCTTTCCATAAGGGTGCGGACTGTTCCGAGAGAGGTCTCCACCGCCGACTGTGCTATCATAGGAACAACGTCCTCAGCGGTACAGCCTGCAAACATCTCCTCGCCAAGGAATGCAGGCGGGAATATTTTGTCCGAAACGAATGTGCTGTCAAGCACCACCGATATAGCGGAGCAGGCAGTCTCATCATCAAGACGGACAAGCAATTTGCCCATTTTGGCAGACTGCTTCCAGTTCACTCTTTTAAGAGGGTCGCCGGGAACATACTCTCTGTTCTCAAAGCCCGGAAAGCCGCCGAAAGTGTTCATGGAAGCTTCCGTAGTTTCCTCGCTGTCATCGGCAAGCATAGAAGCTATAAGTGCGCTCTTTATCACGTTATCATCTGCCTGAACATCGGCAATATCAGTGATAACCGGCACTGATACAGACAGCTTTGACATATCCGCATTTTTAAGCGGAAAGCTGAACAGCCCGAAAAAATCTGTGACCCATATCTTCTTTACTCCGATATCCGCAGGGCCGCATATCCTTGCTGTAAAATCAAAGGAAACGCTTTCGGCAGAATAAGGCAATACGGATACGGAACAGCCCTTTTTGCCGCAAACCGCACGGGGTGAATCGGACGCATCTATCATCACAGGCGGAGAGGGCAGGAAAAAGTCATTTATGACCCTTATCTCGAACTGACAGCTCTCCCCTTTGCACAGCGCATGAAAATTATTATCACACTCTATGCTTAACCTTGTCATGCAAAGCTTTGTAAGCAGCACCGATATAATTGGGGCGCAGATGAACGCAATAGTTATGAACCAGCCCACACGTCCGCTCATATACAGTGCAAACACTACTGCCAGCGCCACCGCAGCGGCGTAATTTATAATACCGTTAAGTAAAACCTTTATTTTCATATTATTCCACAGGTACGTTTACAGTCTCAAGTATCTTGGCAACTGCTCCCTCGGAGCTTCCGCAGGCAGCCTTTCCCTTAGGGGTAAGGATTATTCTGTGAGCAAGGATATAAGGCGCAAGGAACTTTATATCATCGGGGATAACATACGCTCTGCCCGATATCATGGCATATGCCTTTGCGGTCTTATACAAAGCAATGCTTCCTCTGGGGCTGACACCCAGACTGATGTAATCGGCATTTCTGGTGGCATTTACTATATCAATGATGTACTGCTTGATATTCTCACTGCATCTGATAAGCTTCACCTTATCGCACAATGCGCAGATATCATCGCAGGAAATAACGGGAGTAAGCTCGGAAGATGATATGCTGTTCTCATTCCTGTCAAGTATCTCCAGCTCTTCCTTTGGGCTGGGATACCCCATGCTTATGCGCATGAGAAATCTGTCCATCTGAGCTTCGGGAAGATGATAGGTTCCGTAGGTCTCGACAGGGTTCTGTGTAGCAAGCACCATAAAGGGCTTTGGAAGCGGATATGTGTTTCCGTCAATGCTGACCTGACCCTCCTCCATTACTTCAAGGAGCGCCGACTGAGACTTGGGAGATGCACGGTTTATCTCGTCTGCCAGCAGGAAGTTGCAGAATGCGGCACCCTTTCTGAACTCGCTTTCATGAGTTACGGTGTTTATCATAGTAAAGCCTGTGATATCTGAGGGCATTACATCAGGTGTCAGCTGTATTCTTCCGAAAGCGCCGCCGCAGGAACGTGCAATGGCTGAAACCAGACGGGTCTTTCCCACTCCGGGAACGTCCTCTATAAGAATATGTCCGCCTGTGAGCATTGCGGCAATAACAAGCTCTATGGACTTTCTTTTGCCGACTATTACCTTTTCAACGCTCTCGATAAGCGCTTTTATCTTGTCATTTCTTTCTGCGGGTCTGTCAGTCATTTTCATACTTCCTTTCACAGCTTACTATAAGTACAGCAGCCCGTCTGAGCTGCTGTTTATTTTGATTATTGACGGAATATTCGGATAATAACCGACTACCCGTAAATAACAGTTATTTTTTCTTCTTGTTGTTTACGATAAGCAGAGTGATAGTAACCGCAAGCGCTGCGCAGAGAACTGCTATAACGATAACTGACACAGTGCTGAAGCCCTGGGAAGACTGTGCAGCTGCGGGAGCTGCTTCGGAAACCGCTGAATCGCTTTCAGTTTCAGACGCTGTATCACTTTCAGCATTGGTCTCTGCCGATGTATCTGATACAGTCTCTTCGGAAGATGCTTCTGTTTCATCTGCAGCTTCCTCGGTCTGAGCCTCAGTCTCGTAAACAGGGTCAGCGTCGGCAGACTTGGGAGCAATATACTTGCTGTCCTCGCTGAGATCATATGCAACAGTCACAAAATTGCTTGAAAGAGCGTCAAAGCCCTCTCCGCCGTCATAGGTATGGATAGTTACTTTAAGATTCTGGAAGGCGCTTTCATTGGCGGTGAAAGCGGTCTTGCCATAGTAATAGATATCCGCAAGGCTGTGGCAGTCGGAAAATGCTCCGTCGCCGATATGTGTGACCTGAGGGCCAAGATGAAGCTCAGTAAAGCTGCATTTTGAGAAGCAGTAGTCGGGTATCTCGGTAACAGCCTCGGGGACGGCAAATCCGGAAAGAGCCTTGCAGTCAGAAAAAGCGCCTGTGCCGATGGTCTCGACCTCGGCAGGGATAACAAAGTTCTCCACCTTTTCGCAGCCCTCAAAAGCATAATCGCCTATATTTCTGAGAGTTGAGGGAATGGATATCTTGAGCAGAACTCTGTTGCCTGAAAATGCCCTTGCTCCGATAGTAACGGTATTCTTGGGCAGACTTATGTACTGGAGCTGGTTTCTGGACTGAAGAGCATTCTCGGGGATAACGCCGTCCTCCGTCTCACAGCCAGCAAGCTCGATTATCTCGGTATTGGGATATCCGCAGAGAGCGCCGTAATCGGCAGAGTTAAGGGTTCCGCCCGAAACGGATATCTTCTTTATGAGGTTAAGGTCAGTGCCGTCCTTTGCTTTTTCAATGGCAGCGGAAAGAGCACCTGTATCAAATTCCGTAACGGTAACGGCGGTGTTATCTTCCTCGGCAGCAACGTCCATAGCCAGCGGAAGTATAACAAAGCTAAGTATCATAACGATCGACATAATGAACATTATAACACGTATAACATTTTTCTTGGAATCCTGCTTCATCTTTCTCATAATAAAATTGTCCTTTCTGTGTTATGCGTCTATTTCCGAAAAATGGCCTGCAATGTCTATCCCTGTGGAGCTGAAATGGAAAATGTCCGTAGTAAGCGGGTGAGAAGCCCAGCGGTACTCGCTGACTATCGCCGTTCCCAGCCGTTCAAGCACGTCGTTTGTGACCTCAGACAGCACCAGAAGCGTATTTTTTGAGGGAGCTGCCGCCAGAAAACGTGAGCCTATCTTGGACGAGATGAATTCTCTGAAATCGGAGCACATCATCAGAGCCACCGTAAAATCATTGCCCTCTGCCTTAAAATCAAGGCAGTTTATGTCAATGCCGCAGCTTATCTTTTTTTCGGTGTATTCCGCCTTGGCAAGCATTCGGCACATATTCCTGTCGGCAACGGAGAAAAGCACTTCCTTGGGAACGTCCCACTTTTTCATATAGCTTTCGTCCAGTATTCTTGCACTTACATTGTCGCCAGTGTAGCATATGACACGCCTGAGATTGCCCATAAAATTGTCATACACCATTCCCTTGCCTATCTCTTCACGGCGCATAACGGTATATCTTAAAAATTCCTGACCGTTTGTAAAGGAAATAAGCCGTTCAAGTATGTAAAACTCCCGCTTTATTCGCTCCATAAGCGTGTCGCAGGCGGCAAGATTCTTGTTTTTTATGTAATCGTACTTTTCCAAGGAAATGTCGAACCCCAGAGAATTTTTTCCGTCATTTATGATATAATAATCGCTTGAACCACGTTTTTCAATGATATATTTATTCTTTTTTATAAGATTTCTGAAAAGCCGATTGAATTTTTCATCGCTTTTAGAATCAATAAGCAGCTCGCTCAAATCGTCCATATGTATAATCGGTTGCTCCCTTCCGTATTTCCGCATCGGGCAGATAAACATATTATATCATATTTTTTCTTAGATGTACATACCTTTTTTAATATTATCACAAAATTATCATTAAAAAAGCGGCCCGAAGAATTATCCTCGGACCGCTTGTGATGCGTTTGATTATAATTTAGCAAGAGCAGCCATTTTGTCCTTTACAGCAGGATATATCTCGGTGTAAAGTCTGTAGAACTTTTCATACTGAGGAACATGGTCTGCCACAGGCTCCTGTACCTTATCAACGCCGCAGATCTGCTCGCAAGCCTCGGGAACGGATGCGTAAATGCCTGCCGCTACCATGGCAAGGATAGCAACGCCCAGTGCAGGGCCTTCCTTAGATGCAGATGTCTTTACGGGGCAGCCGTAAAGGTCAGCAAGCATCTGTCTCCACAGAGGTGAGCTTCCGCCGCCTCCGCACGCCATCATATCGGAAACGTTGATATTCATTTCACGGCATATCTCCATGCAGTCACGGAGAGAATATGCAACACCCTCCATAACTGCTCTGAGCATATCCTTTTTGGTGTGCATTGCGGAAAGTCCGAAGAACATTCCTCTTGCATCGGGGTCAAGGTGAGGGGTGCGCTCACCCATGAGGTAGGGAAGATAAAGAAGTCTGTTTGCACCGATAGGTACTGTCTCTGCTTCCTTGTCCATGAGGTAGTACTCGTCCACGCCCATGTACTTTGCGGTCTCCTTTTCCGCATTGCAGAAGTTGTCTCTGAACCATTTCAGAGAAAGTCCTGCGCCCTGTGTAACTCCCATGATGTGCCATGCACCTGGAACTGCTGCACAGCAGGTGTGAACTCTGCCCTTGGGGTCGATGGAGACCTTTGATGTATGAGCAAAAACAACTCCGCTTGTGCCGATAGTTGTGAACGCTCTGCCGTCGGTAACAACGCCTGTTCCAACAGCCGCAGCAGCATTGTCTCCTGCGCCGCCTGCAACAATAGTTCCAGCTTTAAGTCCCGTAAGCTCCGCTGCCTTTTCGGTGATAGTTCCCGTTACCTCGCAGGACTCGTAAACCTTTGCCAGCATGGACATATCAATACCCAGCTTGTCGCAGATCTCCTTGCTCCAGCAGCGGTTGGGAACGTCAAGAAGCTGCATTCCCGATGCGTCGGAGACCTCGGTAGCATACTCGCCTGTAAGCATAAACCTTATGTAATCCTTTGGGAGAAGGATATGGCGGCACTTTGCATAGTTCTCAGGCTCATTGTTCTTTACCCAGAGGATCTTTGCGGCAGTCCAGCCTGTGAGAGCAGGATTGGCAGTTATCTCAATGAGCTTTTCTCTGCCAACCTTTTCGTTCATTTCCTCAACTTCAGCGGCAGTTCTCTGGTCGCACCAGATAATGGACTTTCTGATGACCTCGTTGTTTTCGTCCAGCATTACAAGGCCGTGCATCTGTCCCGAAAGACCAACGCCCACGATATCCTCCTTGGAAACGCCGCTCTTTGCGATAACACCCTTTATGGTATTTACAGCCGCATTGTACCAGTCAGCAGGATCCTGCTCCGCATAGCCGTTCTTGGGCTGATACATGGGATATTCTATTGTCATTGAAGCGATAACAGTGCCCTTTTCATCAAAAAGAACAGTCTTTGTTCCGCTTGTTCCAAGGTCAACTCCTATTACATATCTCATTTTTTTCATTCCTTTCGATTATTGTGCTCGTCGGACTTTTTTACGATAAACAGCAGAAAATTCTCCCACAGTGCAGGCAAAATGAGCCTTAACAGGAACAGCGCCGCCATGACTATAAGAACAGCAGCCGCTATCTTTCCTGCATTGGGGATAATATATTCACTGAAAAATCCAACAATTATGTCAATGATTTTGCCGATATCCATTCATTATTCTCCGTACTTATATGCTGTAAAGAAAAGTCTGGGGAATTTGTAGATGACCTCTCCGTTTTTCTGCATGGGAAGCTCTTCTCTGAGCCTGCTGAGGATATCTTCGCAGAATTCTGCCTGCTTATCCTCGGAAAGCACTCTGAAATAAGGTCTCAGACCCGTTCCCTTATACCATTCTATGATATCATCATATGTTTTCATTCTGTGATAATATACCGTTTCCCATACATTGAAATCATCGGTAAGATTGGAAAGCATATCAAAATACACCTCAGGCTCAAGAGTTTTTATCTTCTCAACACCCTCAAAGCTGCCTTTCCACTTTTCATTGTTTTCAAGCTTCCTTACTATATCATAGATAACAAGCCTGTGGGAAAGAGGCAGCTGAATTGCCATAACTCCCCCGTCGTTTACCATATCAAATACCTTAGGTATCAGCCTTTTATGGTTGGGTATCCATTGCAGGCAGGCGTTGAAGAAAACAACATCATATCGCTTATCGACAGTCATATCGGGCGATATGTTCATCTGCTCAAAATGAAGCGATGTACCCTTATACTTTTCCCTTGCGCTTTCAAGCATATCCTCTGAACTGTCAACGCCAAGGATATCCGCCTCGTGGAAACGGTTAAGAAGATTTTCCGTACTGTTTCCGGGGCCGCAGCCAAGGTCAATAACAGTTTTGGGAGCTGCAAGCCTTATCTGCGCCGCCAGCTCTGCGGAGGGACGTGTCCTTTCATTCCCGAACCTCATATACTGATTACTGAAAACACTCCGTTTACAGCACTGCCCCTGTAAAACAGGGGCAGAAAATAAATGTGATCTTTGAATTAGAGGCTGAACATAATGTTGTTGAGGATAGACTCAAGCATTTCCTGTCTGCCGCTGGTAAGAGAAGCGGTAACTTCGCCCTTTTCAAGAGCGTACTTTTCAAGGTCAGCCATTGTTGCCTTGCCGCTGATGATGTCTGCGCCGATGCCTGTCTTCCAGGAAGCGTAACGATCTTCAACGAACTTGTCAATTCTGCCGTCCTCAATAAGCTTGAGAGCGATCTTGTAACCAAGTGCGAATGTATCCATACCTGCAATGTAGCTGTGGAAGATATCCTCACGGGTGTAGGAGCCTCTTCTTGCCTTTGCATCGAAGTTGAGACCACCGTTGGTGAAGCCGCCTGCCTTGATAACTTCATACATGCAGAGAGCTGCA
>NZ_JAOQKB010000008.1:82475-128693 GCF_025567215.1 Huintestinicola butyrica | reverse complement strand
CTGTTTATGGTTGTGTGGTTACTCCCATTATAACACGAGTTGCTTTATGTGTCATTATTTTTTCCATGTGTTGCACTTATATTGTAAATCTATCATGATGATAATTCTCATATTAAGGAGGATTTTACTATGAGAAAAGATTTTGGTGCAAAGGCTATGCTTTATCCCATGCCCGTGCTTATTATCGGCACATATGACGAGAACGGCGTACCCGATGCAATGAATGCCGCTTGGGGCGGTATCAGCGACAGTACACAGATATCTATCTGCGTCAGCGCAGGCCATAAGACCACAAAGAATATCCTTGCAAGGGGCGCATTCACCGTAAGCCCTGCTGATGCGGCAAATGTTGTGGCTGCGGATTTTGTAGGTATAGTTTCCGCAAACAATGATCCCGACAAGATGAAAAAGTCAGGCTGGACTGCCGTAAAGAGCGAAAAGGTAGATGCTCCCGTTTTTGAGCAGCTGCCAATGACTCTCGAGTGCAAGCTTGTAAGCTACGACGAGGAAAGCTGCCGCCTGGTGGGCGAGATAGTAAACGTCAGCGCAGATGAGAACATTCTCACTGGCGGAAAGATCGATCTTTCCAAGTTCAGACCCATTACCTTTGACCCTGCAAATAATGACTATATTGCTCTGGGCGAAAAGGTGGGCAATGCGTTCAGCGACGGAGCAAAGCTCAAGTAATTTCGCAACATAAAAGCTCACCGCATTTTGGATAAGCTTCAAAATGCGGTGATTTTTTTATGTCTTGGTATGCAAGTTATACAATATATGGTGGGCACATCTGTCTTTTACTGTCATATCCTACAAATATATATTTGCCTTATTGACATATCATATTGCAAGTGATATAGTTAGTTACACAAGTAATTAACCGACACACTAACGGAGGTGAAGCGTATTGATAAGCTTTGACGGCGAAAAGCCCATTTATATCCAGATGGCGGAATGGGTGGAGGAAAATATTCTGACAGGCGTTTTCCCCGAGGAAACGCAGATCCCATCTACTACGGAAATATCCGCCATGTACAAAATAAACCCTGCCACCGCCCTTAAAGGGGTGAACATTCTGGTGGAAAAGGGCATCATCTACAAGAAAAGGGGACTTGGTATGTTCGTCAGCACAGGTGCGGAAAGCAAGATCCGCAGTGAACGAAAGCAGGAATTTTTCGACAAATACATCAGGGCGCTGGTCAGCGAGGCTGAAAAGCTGAAAATTTCCAGAGACGAGATAATCACCATGATAGAGAAAGGCTGTGACAATAATGAGCACCATTGAGATAAAAAACGTTTCAAAATCCTACGGAAAGAACAAGGCTCTTGACGATGTGAGCCTTACCCTTAAAGAAAACTGCATTTACGGTCTGCTGGGCAGGAACGGTGCAGGAAAATCCACGCTGCTGAACATTGTAAGCAACCGTATTTTTGCGGATTCGGGGGAGGTAACAGTTGACGGCGAGCCTCAGGCGGATAACGACAGCGCTGTGGGCAAGATACATATGATGAGCGAGCAGCTTTTGTATAATCCTGCCATTAAAGTAAAAGAGATGTTTAAGACCGCTTCATTTTTCTATCCCGATTATGATATGGACTATGCTATGAAGCTCTGCAACGAATATGGGCTTGACATAAAAAAGAGGCTCGGCAGGCTTTCCACAGGCTACCGCACCATTGCAAAGATAGTTAATGCCCTTGCCTGCAATGCGCCTGTAGTGTTCTTTGACGAGCCTGTGCTGGGACTGGACGCAAATCACCGTGATATGTTCTACAGGCAGGTGGTGAACCACTATAACGATCACCCTGCCACATATGTTATCTCCACTCATCTTATTGAGGAGGCTGCGGGGATAATCGAAAGGGCAGTGGTCATCAAGGACGGAAAGCTGCTGCTTGATGAGGATACGGACAATGTTCGTTCCATGGGCTACAGCGTATCGGGCAAGGCCTCCGATGTGGAAAGCTTCATTGCAGGAAAAGACGTTATGAGCGTTGACTCGATCGGCGGGCTAAAGACCGCATACGTAAAGGGAAACAGGGCAAAGGACAATGTTCCGCCTGAGCTTGAAGCAGAGCCGCTGAGCTTGCAGGCACTGTTTATCCAACTGACGAATTCTTGATAGGGGGAGATAATATGACAATAAGAAGCTTAACAGGCTGCGTAAAATATCAGCTTATGAGAATGAAAGGGACACTTGCATTCCTCCCTACTATGAGCATTGGCGGAATGTTTTTTGGGGCAACTCTGACATCTCTTATTGAGCGTACACCATTTACCTTTAAGGGCGCAGAGATGACAGCCCTTGACGCTTTTTCAATGATAATGATGTTTGTGTTTATGTGCTGCTATTCACAGGATTTTGTCAATACAGCCGCAGCAAACGGCGCATCACGAAAGACTGCTATCCTTTCACAGCTCATATCCGTTGCCATAATTTCACTGCTTGTTACCGCAGAATGTGCCGTGCTTTCACCGCTGACGGCTGCTATGGGCGGCGGACAGCCGTTCTGGGGTGCTGAGGTTTACGGCGGAGTGTCAGCGCTTTTGGAGAGCGGTATGAACATAGTTCTTGTTTATCTCAGATTATATCTGCTTTGCTTTATGTTCTGCCTTGCATCGGGTGCGGCGGGCATTATGTTCACTTCCATAGTTTATCGCCTGCCCGGCTGGATAGCTGCAGTTGTGATATGCCTTATTGCGTTCGGCCCCAACCTCGGCGTGCTGGCTGTTTTCGGCATAGAAAAGGTTCAGTGGCTGTACACAGGTCTGTTTAAGCTTGCGGGACTTTTTGCCAACGGCCCTACTGGCAATGCTGCACAGGGCGTGGCTTTCTTTGCGGTACTGACCGCTGTTGAAATAATAATATCCTTCCTGCTGGTGATGAGAGCGTCTGCCAAGCCTTTGCCTGTTAAGGGAGAATAAACCGCTTATTGACAGAAAACGGTCATATGTGTATAATTATATCAGACATAGTTATATATTGGATATTGTCAAATATCAGATATATTATCTGCCGAAAGGATTGATATGATTGAAGCTGTCAAAGCTTTTTGCCGTTCTCTGCGCTGCCGCACTTACAGGGTGCTCTTCCGTCAGCGAATCGGTGAACAATATAATTGAAAATGACGCAAACATCGGCAAGAACGCCCCTGCCGTGGGCATAACCCTTACCGAGATAACCGAGGCTGAGGTGACTGAGACGGAGACCTCCGTTTCTCAGAAGTCCAAGTCGGAGAAATATGCCGAAAGGGCAGATGAGCTGCTTTCGGAAATGTCCGCCGATGAAAAGATAGGTCAGCTGCTGCTGGCAAGAATGCCTGCCAATGCGGCGCAGGTCATATCGGAATACAATTTCGGCGGATATACCATGTACGCCGATGATTTCAAGAATGCAAGCCCCGAATCTGTGACCGCCCTTACGGCGGAAATAAGCTCGTCCGTGACTATTGCCCCGTTTATTGCAGTTGACGAGGAGGGCGGCACGGTGGTGAGAGTGAGCAAATACGCCGCTTTCCGTGATGAGCCGTTTTCTTCCCCGCAGGTGCTTTACGGCCGAGGGGGGGCGGAGCTGCTGGAGATAGATGCCAAGGAAAAGGCAGAGCTGCTCACATCGCTGGGCATAAACCTGAACCTTGCACCCGTGGCGGATATTTCCGAGGACGAAAACTCATACATCTATCCCCGAACCATGGGTCAGGATCCCGAGCATACTGCCGAGGCTGTGGCTGCCATTGTCAGTGCATCTGCCGACAGAAAGCTGGCTTCCTGCCTGAAGCATTTCCTCGGCTACGGCGAGAACACCGACACTCACAAGGGCATGGCTCATGACAGCAGGGAGCTTTACGAGTTCTATAACCGTGATTTTGTGCCGTTCTCCGCAGGCATCAACGCCGTGCAGGACAAAACCCCCGCAGTTATGGTGGGTCACACGATATATGACAATATTGACCCCGACTATCCCGCTTCCCTTTCGCCTGCAATACATGAGGTGCTGAGAGACAAGCTGGAGTTCGACGGCGTTGCTATCACCGACGACATGGGAATGGACGCAATAAAAGAATACGCAGGCGACGGCTCGGTCTATGTAAAAGCAATACTTGCGGATAATGACATGATATGCGTGACAGATTATGAGACGGCATATAATGACCTTAAAGCCGCATACGAAAGCGGCGAGCTTAGCGATGATATCATTGAAAGCCATGTGAGACGCATTTTGATGATGAAGCTGGGATATGGGATAATAAAATAACAGAAGAAAGGGCTGCTGCAATCATCTGCAACAGCCCTGCTTTTATATTTACTTACAGCACCTGAGCACCGCTCCCAGCGCTCCCGCATATGTGCCGCCTGCGGGCACATCAAAGGTCATTCCGTGAAGATTTCCCACGGCACGGAGCATCTCCCTGCCCTCGGGTATTTCGGTCATTGCGCCTACAAACACAACGTGTTCGTAGTCTGTGTTCTTGCAGGCAAGTGCTGCCATGACCCCTGCGGTCTGGAATACCATGTTTGCCAGACCTGCGGCAATGTCGTTTTTATCGGTGGACATCACCTTTTTGCCGAAGTTTGCGGCTGTGACATCGGGGGAAAGTCCGCCGACATCGCCTTTGCATATGTCGCCTATGGTGAGATCGACCCTTGCGGCGCTGCCTGCGGAGATCATCTTGTTTATCTCGCTGCTGCGGCGTACTCCCGTGATAAGCTCGGAAAGCCCCGAAAGAGCGCCTCCGCCTACTCCGCTGCCGCCCAGATGGATATATGTATCGCCGTCTGCTCTGACAAAGGCGGTGCCTGTGCCCATGCTTACCACCAGCGCCTTGTTATGCCCGCTGAGGTACTGTCCGCCTCTTCCGAAGCACTCAAACTCGCTGAAGCGTATGACGGGTGCGCCAAGGAAATTGTCTGCCACGTCAGATGCGCCAACGCCTGTAAGCGCCGCTCCAACAATATCCTTTTCGGAAAGTCCCAGCTCGCTTATAAGCTTTCTTGCTTCATTTTCAAGCCTTTCGGCAGACTCCCCCGAGGGGTATGATGTTCTGCCAAGAACATCAAGTGTGCCGTTATTTACCGAGGCGGCAATAAGCTTTACAGCCGAGCCGCCCATGTCTATACCAAGATAAAACTGCATGAGAATAGTGTTACTCCATTTCTTCCAGCAGCCTTTCAGCTGCTTCCTTGATGATGCGCTTTCCTGCCTTTGCGCCGCCGTTGCCGTCGTGTTCCATTTCAATTTCCATGAGAACGTCCTCCAGCAGGCAGGCAAGGTCGTCATCGGTGCGGGTGTCGTCAGCCACAGCTCTCAGAGTGTCATAAAATGATTCGGGAGATATTTTCCCCTGAACTGCCTTTTCGCATATGCCCTTAACTTTCTCAACCATTTTGATTCTCCTTATCGGCGGCAGTTTTGATTATCCTGCCGTCACATATTTTATATATAACAAGTCCGAAAATTATGCCCATCAGCGTGCCTGCCAGCACATCGGTGGGGAAATGCACGTAAAAATACAGCCTTGAAAATGCTATCAGTACAGCTGCGGGAATTGCTGCTGCGGCAAGCTTGCGGCTGTATTTTGCCATTATCACTGCCGATATGAATGACGAATATGAATGGCCCGAGGGGAATGAATATCCAGACGGCGGCGATATGGCAAGGATTATATCGGGGTTTACTATGAAAGGTCTGTCCCTTGCTATCAATAGCTTTAAAAACAGATTGCCCGTAAGCAGGCAGAAGGCAAGACCTATTGCCATAACGCAGCCCAGTCGGCGGTATTTTTTTGAGATGAGCAGCCCTACGGTAAGGGCTATCCACACTATGCCGCCGTTGCCGAGGGTGGTGAAAATGCCGAGAAAAATATCAAGAAATCGGCAGTTGAGATGTTCCCTTATAAAATCGAGAACGGAAAAATCTATTGACTGGATAAGCTCCATTTCGTCTCCTTAAAGTATAGTCTTTATAAATGCTGAAAGCTCCTGAGCCATTTCGGTGTGCTCGGGATATCTGGGGTGGCCGGGGGTGGCTGCGCCGTTTCGCCTGAACATGAAATGATGTGCGTCAAGACCATCTGCTTTAAGCTCGCTTACGACTTCATCTATTGCCTTGTCCCACTCGGGGTCGTGCATGAGCAGAGTGGTGAGGAAGATGTACTTTGTTTTTGCAGGGTAATGGGAATGAACAGCCTTTACTATCTTCTTGTAGCCCTCTTTCCACTTTGTGCGGGTGGCGTTATCGTAGATGTCGATATCATCGACATCGGTCAGACCGTTGTGCTTGTCGTTCTGACCAAGGGCAAATACTACTGCGTCGGGGGTGTAGCGTGAGAAATCCCATTCGGTTATCTCGCCGCCCTCGGGGAAGTAGCACATCTTGTCATATACCGACTCCATGCCTATCATCTTGGGAGCGTGGAAATAGCCTGTGTCATCAAACACTGCAATGCCGCCCTGGGAAACGTTCTGGATATCCGCACCCAACATACGGGCCGTCTGCCATGTGTAGCTGAGGTAGGAGTTATCGTATGAGCTGTCGTGGGAAGCAGGGTCGCATCTGCCCACAAAATCCACCGCCTCGGAAACTTCTCCTGCGGAAACGCTGTCGCCGTAAAATTCCAGCCTGAGGGCGGGCTTTTCGGGAGCGGAGAGAAATTCGCCGCTGCATGAAAGGCTCTTTACCGCAAAGCTGTGGTTTGCTGCATGACGCTTGTAGATGAGCAGGGTGTGCTCCTTATTTTCTTCAAGGCTGTTTGCTATCTGATAGGTGATATCCTTGCCGTTGTTTGCGGGGGAAAGGGGGATCTTGCCCATTCTGCCGTCGATAATGTATCCTATGCAGAGGGTTCCCCACACGCTGCTGTTATTTATCACCGCAGATATTTCAGTGCCCGTAAAGCGCACCTGCAAATATGAGGAAGCAAAGTAAAAATATGCTCCGTCATCTTTTATATCGACTCTTCCGCCGTAATTTATACAGCTGTCATTAAATTTTATCTCCATATAACCACTCCTGTAAAACTCTGAATTAACACCTGTCGGCAAGCTTGTGCATATCTCCGTTTATTATAACACGATGTGCCGATTTCCGCAAGTCCGTTCAAGCAAAATTAAAAAAATACAACAAATAATATTCCATATTTGTCATAGGTAACGATATAAATTTTCTTGGATTGTAGGGTATAATTATAGTAAATTAAAGTGCGGAGGTGACGGCTGTGAAAAAGAAAATACATATCAATCGACTGGGGTATATGACAGGTATGCCCAAATCGGCTGTGTGCAGCGTTACCGCAGGCATCTTTTACCTTGTAGATGCTGTCAGGGGCGTAAGCGTTTATGCAGGCCGCCTTTCCCACCCTTTTTATGACAGGGAGTCGGGGGATACCGTCCGTCTGGCGGATTTTTCCGATTATAACGTTAAGGGAAGATATTTTATCAGGGCAGGCTACAGGCGTTCGGACGAGTTTGAGATATCCGAAAACCCATACAAGAATATCCGCAGCACCATTCTTCACGGAATATATCTGAACCGCTGCGGCTTCAATTTTGAAAACGACAGCTTTTCCGAGCGTAAAGACGAAGACTTCATGCGCAGGGAATGCCATATGGATCCCATTGCTTTCAGGAGTGATTCCGATGCAACAAGGAATGTTTCGGGCGGCTGGCACAGCGCAGGCTGCTACTGCCGAAATACCGTATCTGCCTGCCTTACTGCGGCGGATATGCTCTATGCCCTGAAGCTTTTCAGAGGAAGCTTCCCCAAGCCTGAAAGAGTTCTTATCGAGGACGAATGCAGGTGGGGTCTTGACTGGCTCATGAAAATGCAGGACAGCGACGGCGGCGTGTATTCGGGCATTGACGCACGCCATTCAGACACATTTGTTGCCCCCGATGAGGATAACGACGAATATTTTATCGAGGATAAGACCTGCCGTGCGGCTCTCAGATTTACGGCAGTGACCGCACTTGCGGCGGACTGCTTCAGGGGCGTTGACATGAGCTATGCGAAAAAGCTCAGGAACGCAGCGGAAAAAAGCTGGCTGTGGATAGTCCAGTCAGATGAATATAACTATTACACGGGAAAAGACGGCAGCTGTTCCGAAAGCGGAGAGGGCGCATTCCGCCTTGAAAGTGACTTTATGTGGGCAATGTGCGAGATGTATTCCCTTACGGGGGACGACAGCTTTGCCGATATGATCTCCCGCAAATATGTGACCTCTGTTTTCACAGGCTTCGGCGGAACACAGTGCGGCGGCTTTGCGGCGCTGTCCTATCTGCTGAGCGAGCATAACCGTGACCGTGCAGTGGAAGCTTTCATCAGAAAGCGCCTTACCGACAGGGCGGAGAGAATGCTCATCGCCATAAAGGAAAGCGGCTACAGGACTGCAAGGAGCGCAGGCGGCGGATATTGCTACGGAAGCAACGCCGATGTGCTTTCCGACTGCATGGACTTTATCACCGCATATCTTATCAGCGGCGACCAGAGGTATCTTTCGGGAGCCACCGACCAGTTCTCGTACATTTTCGGACAGAACCCTATGGATATCATGTATATGACAGGAGCAGGCGAGGAATACTGTCGATTCCCGTCACATAAGCTGTCCATATCCTCAAATTCCGATTCACCTCTCCCGGGAATGATAGTCAGCGGAGCAAACGGCGAGCGTGGGGACGAATATTCCAAGTGGCACATTGAAAAGGGAATGCCCCCCGCAAAGTGCTATATCGATAACGAGTACAGCTTTTCAACTAATGAACCTGCGGTGCATTTCTCGGCACCGGTTATATTTGTTTCCGCCTTTTATGATAAGGTCGGAAGAAGCGCCCTTTCGGGGCTTAGGGAGCAGGGCTGATAAAAACATACGGACTTTCGGTTATTTTATCCGGAAGTCCGTTTTTGTTTGAGAGAATGGACAAATGAGAAAGACAGCACTTTTTATAATGAGTGCTGCATATGAAACTGTTTATTTTGTCCGTACCTGCGCCTTACGGCGGAAACTGAAACGCAATTTCTGCGAAATTGCTCTCAGTTTCAAGCCGCCTGCATTTTAATAGCCTTTTGTATATAATGATAGAAAATATTCATTTGCAGGACTTTGAACTCACTGTGCAGGCGGCTTTGAAAATTTTTTAGTCAGTCGGCTAATATTTTAATCATTTTAGCCGCAAGCAAACGGATTTCGCTGTCTGCGGACAGCGACCAGATGGCTCTGCCCTCTGGACACCCGCAAGCCTTTCGGGAAAAAGGCTTGACCTAAACCCTTTACCTTGATCTCATTTGTGCTGATGTTTTTATTTGTGCGCTTATCTCTTTCAGCAAAAAACGGACTTTTGTTTTTTCAAAAGTCCGTCAGTCCGCTTATTTTTATGCAATAACAAAATCAATCTTTCCGCCCGAAACATCTGTCTTGACACATTTTACACGCACATTCTGTCCCACGGAATATACTGCCTTGCCGTCTCTGGTAAGCGAGAAATGTCCGTCATACTCGTATGTGCCGTCGGGAAGCGTTTCTATCTTAACAAGTCCCTCAACGGTATTGGGCAGCTCCACGTACATTCCGTAATCGGTTATTCCGCTGATGTTGCCCTCAAACTCCTCGCCCAGATGCGATGACATATATTCCGCAATGTAGCAGTCCTCGCAGTCACGCTCAACTCTCATTGCCGTCAGCTCACATTCGGAGGACTGGAGTGATGCGTTTGCCGCAAATTTGCCGTATCTCTTTGCAATGACCGCAGGTGGCATTTTGTTGTAGCACAGGTCGGTGAGGATACGGTGTATCGCAAGGTCGGGATATCTTCTGATAGGCGATGTGAAGTGTGCATAGTCTTTCAGCACCAGTCCGAAGTGACCGAGAGGTTCATCGGAATACTTCGCCTTTGCCATTGACCTGAGCACCATGTTGTTTATCACAGGCGAAAGCTCCGTATCCCTGACGGAATCCAGTATCTGTGCCAGATGTGCAGGCTTTACGCTGGAGAAGTTGGGGTGGGGGATATTCAGCCTGTCTATTACTTCAAGCAGCTCGGTTATCTTTTCGGGTGCGGGATTTTCATGCACACGGTAAACAAAGGGGATATTGTTTTCCCTTGCGGTCTTTGCGGCAGCCTCGTTGGCGCTGAGCATAAATTCCTCGATGATAAGCTCCGCTCTGCCACGCTCACGCTTCTGAACGTCTGTGCAGACCTCGTTTTCGTCGATGGTCAGCTTGCATTCGGGAGTGTCGATCTGGGGAGCGCCTCTTTTCAGCTTGTTGGCTGTAAGTATCTCCGCCAGCTGCTGCATGAGGAAGATCGTGTCCGTAAGTCCCGCATACTTTTCCGCAATATCAGCGGGGATCTTTGAAACATCGTCACGGCAGTCCAGTATCTTGTTAACCTCGCTGTAAACGCCTTTTACACGGGAACGGATAACGGTCTTGCTGAACTTGTACTTTGTGAGCTTTCCGTCCTCGTCAAGCTCCATGAGACATGAGAATGCGAGCCTGTCCTCGTTGGGGTTAAGGGAGCATATGCCGTTGGAAAGCTCCTTGGGGAGCATTGGTATTACCTTGTTTGCGTAATATATGGAGGTTCCACGGAGAAAAGCGTCCTTATCCAGCTCTGAATTTGGCTTTACGTAGTGGGAAACGTCCGCAATGTGAACGCCCAGCTTCCAGCCATTCTCGGCCTTTTCAACGGAAACTGCGTCATCTATATCCTTTGTATCCGCACCGTCAATGGTGAAGATTATCTTGTCTCTCAGGTCAAGGCGGCCGTAGATGTCCTTGTCGGTTATCTTCATGCCTGAAATGTGGCGTGCCTCGTCCTGCACGGCAATGGGGAACTCGGTCTCCACATCGTTCATGTACAGCACAGCCAGAGCGCTGCTGTAAGCCTTGTCAGAGCTTCCGAAAACTGCGCTTATCTTGCATCTGTGGTCGGCATGGCGCTCACCTCTCTTGGTGATAGTTGCCAGCACCTTGTCGCCCTCTTTTATATCGGGGTACTTTTCGCTCACAGCGATAAGATCCTTGCAGAAGCTGTCGGGGCGGACATACCACTGACCCTCCGACTTTTCGGCAGTTCCCGTAAATTCGGAGAAGCCCTCCTTTGCAATGGCTGTTACCTCTGCCTCGGGTGAATCACCACGGGGAGGAATAAGTCGGCATACCACCGTATCTCCGGGCATTGCGCCTTTAAGGAATTTGCCGGGGACGAATATTTCCGTGCCGTCCTCGCACTTTATAAAGCCGAATGTTTTGTTGATACGTGCTACCTCGGCGGTGAACATTCCGTTTGCCTTGGTGAGAATGTAGCCCTGCTTTATCTCAACGATATCTCCACGCTCTTTGAGCCATGAAACGGCTTTTTTATAGTCGGGGAGAGTTACTTTTTTGCCTTTTACTTTGCCGTAAAGAGCCTTGTCGGATATAGCTTTCTTTCCGCACTGCTCCATTACATTAAGTATTCTTGCTATGCAAATCTGTGAAATATCTGCCATATTTATGACCTTTCCTTTTCAGTTAAAAATCTATAGACCACACGGTCAAACACCTTGGGCTTTTTTGCCGCTGTAAAGTGATCGCCCCAAATTATCGCCAGCTGCGAATTTGGCAGCGAAGAGGCGATAAGGCGTGTGTGGCTTCCTTTTATCATATCCTTGTTTCCTGCGATGACAAGGGCTTTTGACCGTATCGCCGAAAGCTCTTTCGGGCGGATATGGGGCTCGTTTGCCATAAGCCCCAGCAGCTCCGCCTGTTTTTTTGCCCGCTTGCTTATTTTTGAAAGCGCTTTGTTAAGCGCATATCCTGCTTCGATTGGCAGGCGCACCGACAATTTCATTCCCGAGGGAAATATGTTGCCGCTGTTGAGTATGAGCCTGTCCGTCATCTGCGGATATTTCAGCGCAAAAAGCATGGCGATGTTTGCGCCGTCGGAAAAGCCCAGAATGTGGGCTTTTTTTATCCCCATTTCAAGCATAAAGCACCTGAGATCCTCCGCAAACTGCGTCAGAGTAAACGGGGCATTCCCTCTTGGCGACCTGCCGTGACCCCTGGTGTCAACGGCTATGACCCGAAAATGCTTTGAGAAAAAGCGTATCTGCTCTTTGAAGTATCCACTGTCCTCGCCGTTTCCGTGGAGAAGTATCAGCGGCTCACCGCTGCCATGCTCCGAATAGTAAAGCTTTATATCCATATACCCTTACCTAATAAAAAAGCCCCCGCACGGCATTCGGTGCGGGAGCCAAAGCTTTTATCAGCCCTTAGTCGCTATAACAGCGATTATGTTTGCTGCAATGGTTACAACGAAGAAAACTACAGCAACAATCTTTGTCAGTCTTTCAAGAGCTTTTTCTCTTGTGTTCTGACCGTTCTTTCCGTAAAAGCTGTCATTGTTTGAGCCCTGAATTGCACTTGTCATGCCCTGCTGCTTCTGGGACTGCATAAGTGTGATGACCACAATGAAAATACTGCACAGAATCAGCACGATACCGCTGACAATTTCAATAACTCCCATTATATTTTTTCCTCCGAAATATATGTTTAAACGTTAGTCACAACTGTAACAAGTGTATTATATCATATTTTTTTCGGCTTGGCAAGGGCTTTTTATAAAAAAATCAGACAAATTTTACTATGCGTCTTTATTTATTCTTGAAGTATCAGTCAAAAATCGTCTCGATCACCCTGTCCGAAAGCTCTGAGGTATAGCGCCAGCGCTCGATCCGGCTCACGTTCTCGGGAATGAAATATCTGGGCGGCTCGGGGCGGTCATCGCTGTCAAACACATCTACGATGATGAGCTTCACTTTCATTTTCTCGGGAATCATCGCCTTGATATACACCCCTGCATGCTGACCTGCCCGCACTCCCGCCTTAGGCTCGGCAAGTCCCGCAAGGTTTGGGGCAAGCTCCACGAATATGCCGTAATCCTCCACGGAGCGGATAATGCCCGAAACGGTCTCGCCGCAGGAAAAGCAGGCGGCGTTCTCCTCCCATGTGCCCAGCAGCTCCTTGTGGGTGAGCCATATCCTGCTGCCGTTCACGCCCTTGACCGCCGCACGTATCATCTGCCCTGCGTAAAATCTGTCCGATGGGTGGGATATCCTTGACACGGATATTGCGTCGATCGGTATCAGCGAGGGCAGACCGCAGCCGATATCCACAAATGCGCCGAACTGTTCCAGATGAGTGACCCGAGCGGGAATGATATCGCCGGGAATCAGGCGGCTTATGTATCTGTCTATGCACTCCTGCTGGGCTGCACGGCGGGAGAGAAAAATGCCCCGTTCCGATATTTCCGTGACCTTAAAGCAGACTGGCTTGTTGACTTTGGTTATCAGTGCGATATCCCGTGTGGAGCCATCCTCGATGCCCACAGCGCCCTCATTTCGGGGAATGACCGCTCTTCCGCAGGGCAGCTCGGCGATAAGGTTATGTCCGCTGTCGCAGACCGAGGCTTTGGCTTCAAGTATCTTTCCGCTTATGCGTGCTTCCTCAAGGGCTTCCAGTGAACTGACTGAGGCTTTATTTTCGGGAGTATTTATCAGGCAGCCCTCAGGATAAAATTTCATCATTTTGTTACCATCCTTTCCGATTTGCATTTTGCTATGATTATATGTATGCGGAAGTGTGAGGTTTAAGTACATATGAAATGGCGATAAAAGTTATAATGGTATTATTTGCCGCTGCGCATGGTCAGAACGGTTATCACAGGCAGATTTATTATCATCAGCAGGCAGTTGAAAAGGTCGCTTATGCCGAAAACGCTTTCCGTGGCGATAAATCCCCCTGCGGCGCATGCAAGGCAGAACACCAGCCTGCACCATTTTCCGCAGTGCTTTCCCGTGATGTAGCACAGGCATTTTTCCCCGTAGCAGCTCCACCCCAGCACCGAGGCGAGGGCAAACATACATATGCACAGGCACACGAACCCGCCGCCCCACCTGCCGAAGCCGTATGAGAATGCTGCGGTGATGTCGTTGGTTTTGCAGCATATTATCACCAGTGCGGTAAGGGTACAGCAGACTATCGTGTCAAGAAATACCTCAAAGGCAGCCCATGCTCCCGCAGACTGCGGTTCGCCGAAATCTGCCTCGGAGTGAACGAGGACGGAGCTTCCCATGCCAGCCTCGTTGGAGAATATCCCCCTGCGCAGCCCGACGGAAACGGCTTTTTTCACCGTAATGCCAGCTGCTCCGCCTGCTGCCGCTTTCAGTGAAAATGCTTGGGAGAATATATCCGCAAATGCGCCTGAAACATCACACTTTGATATAATGAGCAGCCCAATGCAGCCGCCCACGTACAGCAGCCCCATAACAGGCACTATCCTTGCGGAAAATTTCATTACCCCTTCCGCCGCACGGTCGGAGGAAAAAAGCACCGCAGCCGTGACTACAGCCGCAGCCAATGAGCATATGTACCGTGGCAGGGGAGTTTGTGCCGAAAGTGCGTCGGACAGCGCCCCCGACTGGCTCATGCTGCCCATAAATATTGCCGCCCCAAGGCAGCATACAGCATAAGCCGACGCCAGCCACTTTGCCCCCATGCCCTTTTCAATGTACAGCATAGGCCCTCTGGCGGACTTGGGATATTTCTCCCCAAACTCAGCGCCTATGCGGTTTTCCGAGTATGCAAGCGCCATTCCCCCAAGGGCGGAGAGCCACATCCAGAACACCGCCCCTGCGCCTCCTGCGGCAATGGCGGCGGCGCAGCCCGTGATATTTCCCGTTCCCAGAGATGCGGCAAGAGCGCTCGTAACAGCTCCCAGCCTGTTCTTGCCGTCCGATGAGAAAAGGTGCTTCGGGAGCTTCAGCTGGATAAATCCGCTTTTTACCGTGTGATATATGCCGCAGCAGAGGATAAGCGCCACGGTGAACCTGCCCCACAGCAGGGAATTTGCGGTTTCGATGAGCGTATTCATAGGCATGACCGACTTTCTGTAAATATGGAAAATCATATGCCGTGAAAAGTAAAAATATGCGTCTTATTTTTAACCTGAAAACAGGTTAAATTAAGTTAAATCAAGGTTAGATAAAAAATATGTGTAAAAATTTGATGCTGAAAATAGTGCGATATCAACAAAAATGTTGGGCAAGTTCGGGAAAATTAACATCATCAGCCTCTTAAAATGCTCTGCACGGCTGAATTTGACCCGTGAAAAGCCGTTCTTAAACGGTTGAAATGGACTTTGTTGTGCAGTTTTAACAAAATTAAATGTGTCTAAATGTAAAATCAAACACTATTGACAATGAAATGAAATTTTGGTATAGTTAAATTACAGTAAAAAACGCAGTAATGCGAAACGAAAATAAATTTAAATATGAAAGGCGGATTTCGTAATGAAAACACAGGTTGTAAACGGCGTATCCATGCCCAATATCCCCTGGATGGAAAAGCCCGAGGGATGCAGAGACGTTGTATGGAGATACAGTGCTAACCCTATCATCAAGAGAGATCAGATCATGGTTAAGAAGGCTAACGGCTACAGAGAGCCTTCCAACTCCATCTTCAACAGCTCCGTTGTACCTTTCGAGAACGGCGACTACAAGTTCGCAGGCGTTTTCAGAGTTGACGACAGAGAGAGAAACATGGAGCTTCACGTTGGCTTCTCCAAGGACGGTATCAATTGGGACATCAACGAGGAGAGAATCCACTTTGAGTGCGATATCCCCGAGGTTGCTCAGTGGCAGTACGGCTACGATCCCAGAGTTTGCAAGCTCGAAGACAAGTACGTTGTAACATGGTGCAACGCTTACGGCTGGAAGCCTACCATCGGTATCGCTTACACCTACGATTTCAAGACCTTCACACAGCTTGAGAACGCATACCTCCCCTTCAACAGAAACGGCGTTATGTTCCCCAGAAAGATCAACGGCAAGTACATGATGATGAGCCGTCCTTCCGACAGCGGACACACTCCTTTCGGCGATATGTTCATCAGCCAGTCTCCCGACCTCACATTCTGGGGCCAGCACAGACACGTAATGGGTCCCTCCAAGGGCTGGGAATCCACTAAGATGGGCGCAGGTCCTATTCCTATAGAGACCGATCGCGGCTGGCTCATTTTCTACCACGGTGTACTTACTTCCTGCAACGGCTATGTATATAGCTTCTCCGCAGCTCTCCTCGATAAGGACGAGCCTTGGAAGGTTCTCAAGAGAGGTGCTTCCTACCTCCTCAGCCCTCAGGAGTACTATGAGCTCGTTGGTGATACCGACGCAGTTACATTCCCCTGCGCTAACCTCGTTGACGCTGACACCGGAAGAATCTGCATCTACTACGGCTGCGCAGATACCTGCACCGCACTTGCATTCACAACCGTTGATGATGTTATGGACTTCCTCGATAACAACAGCCAGGTTTGATCTGAGCGCATAAAATAGCATTATAAAAGGTCTGCTGCAGCATTTAGCTGTGACAGACCTTTTTCGTTTGCTAATGTGCGATAAAGAAGTAATAGAAGTGTAAAAAATTTTGCCGTTCCTATCCGGCACTTAGGGCTGTGTCGGATAGGTCAGGCGTTAGGCTTCCGGCAAGTCTATCTTGCCGACAAAGCTGTAATAAATCTCAATGTCCTGCCTGCGGGTGCCGTTCTCGTCATAGCTGCACTCATGCACGACGATTTTCTCAATCATTTCCCGCAAGAGGGTGGGGGTCAATTCTTCAAAAGCAAGGTGCTTTCTCACAATCCCCATGAATTTCTCGGCGTTGACGGTGGCGGCCTGCGACTTGGAAAGTTCCTCCTGCAAAGCGGCAGCCCGGTCTTTCAGTTCCCGCTGCTCCTGCTCATAGTCCGCCGACAGCTCCATGAAACGCTCGTCGCTGATTTTGCCGCTTACATTGTCCTCATACAGCCGCTTGATAATGCGGTTCACTTCGGCAATGCGTGTCTGGGCCTGTTCAAGCTGCTTCGTGGCTGCGGCGGTCTTTCTCTTGCCGCCGATTTCGTTCTGCTGGATGAGCAGCTTTACAAAGCGGCTCTCATGCCTGGCGGCGTATTCCGTCACTTGCCGGAGATTGGAAAGCACGCCCGCCGTCAAAAGGTCGGTGCGGATAAAGTGTGCCGTACAGTCACGGGTACGCTTCTTGTAGCTGCCGCAGATATAACAGTCCTGCTTGCGGTTCTTGTTCTGATACCGCTGCTGATACAGCACATGGCCGCAGTCGGCGCAGAACAGCATACCAGAGAACAGCCCCACTTCATCATAGCGGTTCGGGCGTTTTCGCTGCTTGCGTAACTCCTGCACACGCTCCCATGTTTCCGTGTCGATAATCGGCTCATGGTGATTTGGGAAGATAGCCTGCTTCTCGATGGGGTTCTCAACGCTGTGCTTGACCTTGTAAGAGGGCTTCTCCGTCTTGAAGTTTACCAGACAGCCAGTGTACTCCCGGTTTTCCAGCAGATGGACGACGGTGTTTGTCGCCCACTTGCACTCATAGCCGGGGTGGTAGCGTCGGGTGCTGCCCGTCCTGCGGTATTCCAGCGTCCCCGGCGTGGGGATTTGCTGCTCCGTCAGCATACGGGCAATCTTGGTCGGGCCATTTCCCGCAAGGCAAAGCTGGTAAATCTGCCGGACAACCGGGGCGGCTTCCTCGTCAACGATATAGTTCTCGTCCTTGTCCATGAGATAGCCATAGACTGGCTTGCTGGTTACAGGCTTGCCGCTCATGCCTTTTGCTTTCTTTACTGCCTTGATTTTCTTGCTCGTATCTCTCACCAGCCATTCGTTAAATAAGTTCCGCAGAGGGGTAAAATCATTGTCCATGCCGCCGTTTGCGCTGTCCACGTTGTCATTGACAGCGATAAAACGCACGCCCTTTTGAGGGAACAGCATTTCCGTGTAAAATCCCACCTGCAAGTAATTACGCCCCAGCCTGCTCATGTCCTTGACTATGACGGTGCCGACTTTCCCGGCTTCAATGTCTGCAAGCATGGCTTGAAATCCGGGCCGCTGGAAGTTCGCACCTGAGTAGCCGTCGTCGGTGTACCAGCGCAGATTGGTAAAGCCGTTCTGCTTGGCGTAGGCTTCCAAAATCCGTTTCTGGTTGGAAATGGAATTGCTCTCGCCTTGCAATTCGTCCTCATGGGACAATCTCGGATAAAGGGCGGTAATGAGGTTTTGGGTGGCTTGTCTTAACATAAAATCCTCCGTTTCCGACAGCCAGCCCCACTATTCCGTGGTTTCATTGTACCACGGAACAGGGGCGGCTGTACAGCGGTAAAAGTGATAAATCTGCTTCTTTACAGCTTGTCAAATCGCCTTTTTTTGTGTAGCAGCGGCTTCCGCTTCCAGTACCCTCGCCATCTTGTCGGCGGCGGTGCTGGTGGTGTCTTTCTTGAAAAAGCCGGACACGACAAGAACGGTATTCCCCATGCGGATTTCCGTCACGCAGTCGGGGCGGCGGGTGGTACGGTGGTCGTGCTGCTTGATATTCTCCATAGGCAATACTCCTTTCATTCAGCCAGCAGTTTCTTCATGGTTTCCATTTTCCGCTTTGCGGTTTCCTGCCGGAAGTTGACGCCAGTAAAGCGTATCGGGACGCACATGGACAGCAGTCGGTCATAAATCCGGGAATGGGCCGTGTCTGTCGGCTTTTTCAACTCGTCCAGCGGGCGGTTGGTGGTGGCGATCAGCGGCTTGTTGCTGCGGTATCGGGTATCAATCACATGGAATACCTGTTCCAGTCCATAGTCGGTGCCACGCTCCATGCCGAAGTCGTCAATGATAAGCAGCGGATAGCGGCAAAGGCGGGAAATATACTCATTCCGGCCTGTAAAGCCGGGAGAGAGGTCGCCCAGGATAACGGCGAAGTTCGTCATATATACGGGGACTTCTTTCTCCATGAGGGCGTTTGCGATACAGCCCGCAAGGTAGCTTTTCCCGTTGCCGACGTTCCCCCAGAACAGGCAGCCGATGTTTTCGGCCTGCATTTCTTCCCAATGCTCCGCATACCGCCGGGCAATCCCGGTCTGCGGGTTTCTGCCGTTGTCGTTCTCGAATGTCCATTGCTGCATGGCTGAGTCGGCAAAAGCCCTCTGTTTCAGATTTTCCACGGCTTCCACATGGCGGCGGTGTTCCTCGGCGGCCTGCCGCTGCTCACGGGCGGCTCTCTGGCAGTCGCACTCTGCCGGGTGGCGGTCACGGCCAAACAGCTCCTTACCCTCCGGGAAGTAGGCTTCTTTCGGCGTATGGCACTTTCCGCAGTAAAGCAGTCCGTCCTCGCCGATATAGTCCTCCATCTCCGGGGCGGCGGTTGTCATGTTCTCCAAAATATCTTTGATTTCACTTGTCATAAGCTTTCTCCCTCCATACAGGTATAGTCGGGGATGCCCTGTTTTACGGCTCCCTTTTTGTCATTGGCCGCCCATCTGTGCAAGGCGGCGGCATAATTCTGGTAGGCTTTCCCGCTGGCGGCAAGGTAATGGCTCATTTCCTCAATCAGCCGTTCCAGCCTGTCCGGGTATTCTGCCTGTAACTCGTCATATTCGTCCTTTGACAGAAAAATATTCTCATATCGGCCATAAGCTGTGGGCGGCTCCCCACTCGCTCTCATTGTTTGGTTCTCTATTAAGTTGTTTATATTAGTTTTGTTAGGGGTCGGTTTTCCGACCATCATAGGGTCGGTTTTCCGACCGTCATAAGGTCGCTTTTCCGACTGTATGAGGGTCGCTTTTCCGGCCATCAGTTGGTCGGAAAACCGTACCACTGGGACAGGCGGCACTTTCACATAAAGCCGATTGGGTGCGGAGAAGCCCCGCCGTTCCCGTTCTAAAAGCCCGGCTGCGTCCAGTTCTTTCAAGGCTCCCTTGATGGCGGTACAACCCTTGTCCAGCATTTCCGCTATCTCCGCAACGGGGTAGACAATGAATATCCTGCCCTCGCCGTCCTGCCAGCCGTTCTTCTGTGACAGGGTGGAGCGGTCTAATAAAAGCGCATACAGCAGCTTGGCGGTCTGTGAAATCTCCATTTTCAGCAGGAAACGGGGGTATGGAAGATAGGCGGGCAGCGTGGTGTCTGCCCTGATATAATCAGCGATAGTATCACCTCCCTCTGTGTTGTGTCGTTTTTGGGCTTTGTCACGCATTAGGACGGCATTTCCGGGGGGAAAGGATAAATGTATCGCATACCCTTTGACACCCACGAAAAAAGCCTTGATTTATGCGGGTTTGAAAGGCTCTAAAGCGTGACATTTCTGCCTTTGTTTCCGCTTTCTCTCGGCGGCTTTGCGTTTCTTCATGCACCCGGCGCAGCCGGGGCAGTATTTCCCCCGGTTGGATTTGGGGACAAAGGCCGCCCCGCAGACCGCGCAGCGTTTCCGGCTCCCCCGGTACAAGAGGGCTGCGGCCAGCTCCCCGTCAAGGGGCAGGACAGCCACACGGAACCAGCGGCACATGAGGGAATAGGAAATGCTCTGGACGCACACGCAAGGCTCCCCGTCGTCTAACAGCAGGCAGTTCCCCTCGTCGTAGTTACAGCACTCATGCACAAGGCGGCGGGCTGCCTGGTGCTGGCGGTAGTCCATGCGGGACGGCTTATCGTTCATGGCTCTGCTCCTTTCTGCGGTGCGGCTCTTCCCGGCGCAAAATCTGGTCGATGTTCCGCTTGACGGTCTGCAACTCCCTGAACCGCTGCTTCTGTTCGTGATAGGTGTTGTACAGGCCGTCTTTCTCGGAGATAAGCTGCTCGATCTCGGCCTGCAACGCTTTTCGGCCGGGCAGCTTGGTAAGCCCCTGTGCCTTGAAATACCGGGCGGCGGCTTCGGCTATGATAAAATCGCTCTCGTTTGCCTGGCGGTATGCGGCGCGGGCTTTCTCGGATTTCTGCGCTTTCAGCCCCTCGCGGATGGGCTTGGTCTTGGCATAGGCAAGTACCTGTTGCCGCAACTCCCTTTTCCCTTGCAGCTTCGTTTCCAGTGCTTTCAGTTCGCCGCTGGTCTGGCGCATTTCCTGATAGGCGGTAGCAACGGCGGCTTCAAGCTGTTCCGGGGAAGAAAAGCCGTACTGTTGGTAGATGGTCAGGGTCTTGGCGGCCTGTTTCAGATTGTGTATCTTCGCCCATCGTTCATAGCCTTTGCCCTTGCCCTCGGCCATCTTCTGCTCAATGTCCACAAGCCGCTGCACACTGTCCTGTCTGGGGTCGATTTTCCCTGTCTTTTCGCCCTGTAAGCGGCCTTTCCCGGCGTGTAGGTATTCGGGTATGGCTGCGGTCTGTTCGGCGGCTCTGGCGGCTTGGTGCTGCGGGGTGTAGCGAACCGTTACGCCCCTCTGGGCGTTCTGCTCCAAAACGGCAAGGACGGCGGTGCGGTCAAAGTCGCCGCCCAGCTTCCGGGCGGTGATAGGCTTCGTCCTGTCTGGCGTGAGGTAGGACAGCCGCCCCCGGCTCTCCTTGACGGTCACACCCTCCCGCAACAGCAGAGAGGAAAACTCGTCAAAGCTGGCAGCGGTGGCAAGGGCTTTCCGTAGGGTCTGCCGCAGCTTCTCCTTGTTCGTTTCAAACTTGGTCTGCCGGGGCGTGATACCGCCTGCAATCATGGGGGCGTTCTGCTTGTCCAGTGCGGCCTGTCCCTTTTTCTGCGCCCAATATTCCCGGTCTGTGACACGGTTCTTGCTGCCGTTCAAGAGGTCGATTTGGTAAAGTCCTTCCCGGTGGCACATCTCCATGACCTCGGACTTGAAGTAGCGTAGGGCTGCGTCGGTGCAGCGGTGCTTGCACCCGGCTTTCGTGTCCGCTGGCCTGTCCATGTAGGGCAGGAACGGCACTTCCTCTATCCGCAGGCTGTTAATGACGATATGCACATGGATGTTGCCGCTGTGGTTATGCCCGTCCGGGTGGGTGCAGACAAGGGCCTGATGGCCGGGGAAATGCTCTTTACAGAATTGCTCCCCCAACGCCTGCGCCCGGTCTACGGTCAGGCCGTTGTCCGGCCCGTCCCGTGGGTCAAAGCTGATGATATAGTGGTGGCTTTTCACATCCTCCCGCCGCTGATTTTTCTCATAGCGGAGATTGGAGCGCATACACGCAACGGCAAAATCCTCGCCGCCGCAGTTCAGCGTGGACAAGCGATAATCCTCACGGGGGATAAGCCTGCCGTTTTCATCAAGGACGGGCTTCATAGTAAATTCGTCATGCTCAAAGAGCAGGTATTGTTCGGCGGCTCCGTAGTCGGCGTTCTTAGAGCCTAAATGCTTGAGTGTTGCCAACGGCGTCACCTACTTTCTTTAGGACTTCATACTTGAGGGCGGCAAGGTCGGCGGCCGCTTCCCGCAATTCCTTTGCCATAGCCGGGTAGGGGCTATGCCACTCGTTGAGGGTGCGGGCAATCTGGTTGAGATTGCCGCCAATCCTGCCGTACTCGGCTGTGAGCTTCCCGACAGCGGAGAGCAGCTCGTCATTGACTGACGACACATGGAGTACGGGGCGTATGGTAGTGCGCCGGATGGCCTGCCGGAGAAATTCGGACTGACTGATACCATAGGGCGCAAGCCGTTCTGTGAAGTCGGCGTATTCTTCATCGGTCAGCCGGGTTTTCACAACATGGCTGCGGTGGGGGGTGTTGTATCGCTTCGGCATGGGCTGTAAACCTCCTTTCACTTATCACAAAAAATGGGCTGGTCTGTTAGCTATTTTCGGGGCATTTCCTGTCTGCCGGACAGAAATATTTTTGCGGCGTAAGCCGCATAGCAGGGTTTGGGGAAGGCACTCCCCAACAAGTTTCCCGCGAGGGGCAAAACCGCAGAATTGCGGATTTTGGCACCGTGGTAGAAACTTGCTCTAAGTAAGCCGTAGATTTCCCCTTGCACTTACTACTCGTATAGCTGCCGCCTGTTTTGGCCGGATTTCTGCAAAAATCTTACGGCGTGGGGCGATTTTTACCCGCAGTTCTTTCTTTCCGCTAAAGATACATTTCAAAGGCCGCCAGCTACCCGCTTGCCGGGAATTTTCTCAAATTTTCCTTTGCCTTAGAAATACAGAAAATGCAGATTTGGCTACCGCCGCAGAAAATTTTTTGTTTCCGGCTTCACCTACCTACTACGGATGACTTTGCGATTTTGCCAAACGGATAAAGAAAAAAGCAGCAAATCTTTTTCAGACTTACTGCTTTCGCTGGCCGCCGATGGGCGGTGGATATTCAGTTTTGAAAGTTCAGGTCAGGTTGGCCCGATGATGGATAGCACAATAAATTCCTGTTTTCCCTTTAAGGCATTGTGCATTTTTTCTATTTCTCTTGATGATTATTTTTTTCATAATCAATCAATGTACCTATAACAATTCCAATCAACATTCCGATACCTGCACAAATAGAAATAGCAAAAAGATTTTGCAAAAACGCCCATGCCAACACACCTATGCAACCACCGACAATAAATCCTGTTAATAAGCCAATAGTTAAGTATTTATTACTTTTCATATTGCTATATCTCCCCTAAAAGTATATTTGTCGTTGGTTCTATTATACTATGACCTGCTTCCTTTAGGAATAGATGAATTGTAAACTGGCTGGAGTGAAACCGCTAATGACAGCCAGTGTTTGTTCTTTGTTTATCGGTCAAAGCGAAATTTGAACAGGGCGGCAATGAGCTGTTGCTTTATATGTTCCTCAACTTCGGCGTTGACTTTCCCGTGTACTTTGGAACAGTAGCGGATATATCCGGCATAGTGGGAAAGAATGGTGTCGATTGCGTCCGGGTCGCCCTCATGGGCTTTGACGATTGTTTCATAGGGGAGAAGTTTACTCATAGTCATTTCCCTCCATGAGCCGCCTTAACCGCTGCAAGGCAAGCCGGATATGCCGCCCCGCTGTGCTGCGTGTCCGGCCAATATGTACGCCGATCACTCGCTGCGGCTGGCGCAGGAAATAGTAACGAAAAATTTCTTCCTGCGTCTGCTCCGGCAAAAGGGCAAGGGCGGCGGCAAGCTCCGCATGATACAGAACGGCGGTCTGGCCGCAGGCGGTAAAAAGATATTCTTCAAGCTACTCCGGCTCGGCAAGCTGGACAAACTTTTCACTCATCAGATAATCAAGGGAAACTTCCCGTTCCCACCTCCGGCGCAGCTTCAAGATTTTATCTATGGCTGCGTGACGAATGACTACCTTGCAAAAGGCATTGAATGTGTACTGGATATGCACCTTGTAGGCTTCATCTTCGGTCATGGAAATTCCCCCTCTCTGAATAATAGTGCGGGGCGGCAGTACTCCTTGCTGTCGCCCCTTGATTGCCTACCAGCAAAGACGGGCGGGGCTGTCAACGACGGCGCGAAGCGGCGTTCATTTTATCGTTGACTGGCTCGGCTGGGTTTGCTATTTACCCGACAAACTTGAATTTATTTTAAGCTATCACGTTTTACCTTCTTAAGCCTTACTATCATTACCATAGGAATTTCTTTGTTGGTTTTGAAACATTCTTCATAAAATCCATCAATGACAAATCCAGCTCTAAAACAAAGGTTAAAAATATCTTGTATGGAACGATGATAATAAATCTGCTCTTTCGGTTGCCCTTCAATCGCTATATCATAGTAACTGTGCGGTGTCATATATTTTTCAGTCAACGTGACAAAACAAGGGTGTTGCGTTGCAAAGACAAAAATTCCGCTTTCCTGCAACAGTTCATAAACAGCCATAAGAAGTGGTTCAATGTCCGTAATATCCATAATTGCCATATTAGAAACTGCTTTCGTAAAGGCTCGATTTCTTTTTAATTCTAATATACTTTTTCTATCGGTCGCATCCGCCACACAAAATTCAATTTGTTTTGCATATTGTGATTGCCGTCTTTTAGCCAATTCTATCATTTTTTTGCTGTAATCAAAAGCGACAACCGAAGCACCTCTTTGTGCAAGATACGAAGAATAATTTCCATTGCCACACGCAATATCCAAAATGTAATCCGCAGGATTAGGAGATAGAAGTTCCGTTACTTTGGGGCGCACTACCTCTCTGTGAAATTCATTAGATTCGTCACCCATTGCATTATCCCAAAATTGTGCGTTCTCCTCCCAGATTTTTTTACTTTCCTCTGTTCCCATGTTCTCTCCCACTCCCAAAATTTGCTTTTTTGCTTCCATTAAATCTTCCTTACTATATTCCATTGTTACCCTCCATAACTTCTGATTGTTGTCGTCTTGACTATTATGTATCTTTTCTTTCCAAAATGGTATAGGCTTTTATTTTTGTAATGCTGCAAAACTTTTCTTCTGTAAGGTATTCAAAGGATATTTCCCTTTGCCGCCGCTTGCATTAAGCCGCCGCTATTGGAAAGCCAAAAGCAGCGGCTTTTTTTACTCGGTATTACCGAAAAGTATAGAAAGCAGGATATGTCATCATTTGTCATTTCTTCTCAATGTAATAACTGCATGGCATATCAAGCCAAATACAAGAGAAAAACAGCCACCGCCAAATAGTGATGCTCCCCACCCTGCACCTGACATTGTCATAAAACCGCCAACAAAGAAAATACCAATGCCAAGAAATATACCAACACCATAAAAAAGTCCAATTGCCATATCGTACTTATTAAATTGTCGTTTCTCCTTTTTTTCATATGTTTCCATCTTTGTTATTACCTCCTTCGCAAAATCGTCCATGTTGACTCCAAAAAGAAAGCAAATTTTTTTCAACATATTTAAATCGGGTTCATTAACATCTCTCTCCCAATTCGATAGTGCCTGCCGGGTAACATTCAATTCCCCGGCTAGTTCTTCCTGTGTCATTCCCAATTGTGTTCGCAGATGACGTATTTGCTTTCCTGTTGTAATATTCGTCTGTTCCTGGTTCAAAATAGTTTCTCCTCTCTGATACTGATTTTATCAATGATATTTCGCAATAGCCAGCAATGAACGCTTGCATTGCGCAAGACGTTACATTATCTTCTGAAACATATAGCGCACCTTGTCCAGGCGGCTGTTTGGACGGCGGGGCTGGATGACTGGCTTGCCGACAGCGGCCTGATACCCTTTCAGTTCTGTAAGGCATACGCTCTGCCCGTTGGTGTAAAAGGCCAGATCAGTACGGTATGCCTGTATACAGCGGGCGGGAATCTCGCCAGTAAAGACAACTTCATCCTTTTTTTCCTGGACCGTTTCGATGGTGGCACAGTATTTCGGTGCATCATGATAAGCCCTGGAAAGATATTCCCGGGGCGCATAGAGGGTGAAGGAGAGATAAGGTTCCAGCAGTTGCGTCCCTGATTCCTTCAATGCCTGTTCCAATACAATCGGGGCCAATGAGCGGAAGTCCGCCGGCGTGCTGACCGGACTGTAATAAAGCCCGTATTCAAAGCAAATCTTACAGTCCGTTACGTTCCAGCCGAACAAGCCCTGCTCCAGCCCGTAACGGATACCATCCCTGACAGCGTTTTGAAAACTCTGGTTCAAGTATCCCAGCGAAACCCGGCTCTCGTATTGTACACCGGAGCCAAGCGGGAGTGGTGTAACAGACAGTCCGATGGATGCCCAAAACGGGTTGGGCGGCACCTCGATATGGATGGTGTGGCTGGCTGCTTTGAGCGGCCGCTCCATATAAATGACGGTGGGTTCCTTTACCACTGTTTCAAGCTTGTATTTTTCCGACAGCAAAGCGGAAACAACCTCCAACTGCACCCGGCCCAAAAAAGAAAGAATGATCTCATGGGTGATGGAATCCACCTCGCAGCGCAAAAGCGGGTCAGTATCCGCAAGTTGCGTAAGAGCGTCCAGCAGCCGTTCTCTTTGCGCTGCCGTTTTCGGCGCAATCGACGTCCGCAGCATGGGGAGGGGGTCCTCACGCCACCTTTTACGAGGGAGCCGGGTTGGGTCCCCTAATACATCGTTTAACCTCACGCTGTCGCTGGGAAGGATAACAATTTCACCCGGATAAGCGGTGTCTGTCCGAACAATTTCCCCTTTGGATGGAATACGCATCTCTGTGATTTTCAGCTTTTCTCTCCCGGCCAGGGCCACCGTATCCCGCAGGCGCAGCGTTCCGCTGTATAGCCGTAGATAGACACGCCGCTGGCCGCAATCTGTATACTCCACCTTGAAAACGCTGCCGCATAGGGCGGCGCTCCCCTGTTCCCCAATCGGTTGGAACAGCCCTGTCACCGCATCCATCAACGGTTGAATGCCAAGGCCCTTTTTGGCGCTGCCATAATAGACCGGGAACAGGGAGGCGTCTTGAACCCGCCGCTGTTCCTCCCGCACAAGTTTTTCCCGGCTGATTGGTTCTCCTGCGATATACTTTTCCAATAATTTATCGTTATTTTCGATGACCGCATCCCATGCTTCTATGTCGGTATTTTCCTCCAGGACTATTTCCGGGGACAGCGACACCGTCTGCTTGATGATAATATCGGCGGAGAGCTTATCCCGAACAGACTGAACCACGCTCTGCAAATCAACGCCAGCCTGGTCGATCTTGTTGATAAAGATAACGGTGGGAATGTTCATTTTCCGCAGGGCATGGAACAGAATACGGGTCTGGGCCTGCACGCCATCTTTAGCGGAGATCACCAAGATGGCCCCATCTAAAACAGCCAAAGAGCGGTACACCTCCGCCAAAAAATCCATGTGGCCGGGCGTATCCACAATGTTGACTTTACATCTGTGCCACTGGAAGGAAGTGACTGCCGCTTGAATGGTAATCCCACGCTGCCGCTCCAAAAACATGGTGTCCGTCCTCGTTGTCCCTTTTTCGACGCTCCCCGGTTCTGAAATGGCTCCGCTGGCATATAGCAGGCTCTCCGTCAAGGTCGTCTTTCCAGCGTCTACATGGGCAAGAATTCCAATATTGATTATTTTCATGTGATTGTCCTCCCTTTACTGCCCCGAAGGGCATAAAAATCCCCAGCAGTAAAATACTTTTACCACTGGGGATGATAATTTGCGGACATACACATATACAGCATACACCTGTTTGTGAGTGCTGTTTTTGGGGATATGTCAAAATTGATAAGGCAAAAGTATTCTTAAATTGGGTACAAAAAACTAAGCCCCTACAAAAGGGACTATCATAATCCTTTGTTCCCACTATTTGATTATAGTTTTATTTAAGAATACCTTGCCGCATATTTTTTACTCCTTTTCTGGAATTGAATTATTATATCACATCAGTTTTAATTATTATATCACATCAGTTTTAGGAAAACAAGTATCTAAAAGAAATTTTTCTTCCCCTTATATGTAACAATCATACCGGCTTCCTAACGTTCAGAATGGTTTCTACTGTCTGCTGCGGTGTTTGGTTGGAATTGTCCAGCCAAAAGCCGATCCGTGGTGTTGTCTGCATTTTACTAAATACAAATTCAATGTATACAGAAAGAAATATATAAGGAGTGGGAGGGATTCCGCCGTAGTCGGCATTGTAGGAAAATCCAAAAGTTTAGATTTTCTCAAAATGCTTATCTTTTGGTCTTTGGTTCGGAATAGTGTAGTGCTGGCGGTCTATCTATTGTTTTCGGTTGCTTGCTTCTTTACCGTACATGAGCATTATGAGCGGATTTATAGTGCTGTTTTTTTCGTTTGCCACACAACCAAAAAGGCTGCTGCATCTTGTGCAACAGCCTTTTCTCTGTATTCGTGATTAGTATTATATGCAGCAGCTTTTACGCTGTCACATTCATCTCTTCACTTGCGTCAAAAAGGGGAACATTATAAATACCCTTTCGGGTCATGTCCGCAAAGGCTTCCTTTATCTCTGGCATATCCTCAGTATGGGTCATGCCGTACCATTTGTCATAAGTGGGAATTACCTTTACGGATATTTCGCCGCTCTTGATGAGCTTGTCAAATGCAGTAGGCAGAGCCAGCTCGGCTTTAAGCTCATTTCTGCCAATGCCGCCCAGAAATTCGCCGAAGCAGCGCTCCAGCTGAGGGACTATCTCCTGTCCGCAGCCCCACATATTCATAGAGGCAATGCTGTCGGGTGACACAGTTACGATCTCGCCGTCCCGTGTGCCCTGGATTATGCCGTTTTCCTGCCTTGAAATGGTGTATGTCTCAGTGACGGAAACAAGCATACCATTTTCATCGGCATTGCATATGCCCCTTGTTACCGTGCCTGTGGTGCTGAGGGTGTTGCCGAGGATAAAGCCGCTCATGCAGTGCTGCCCCTGCTTCCTTTCGGGATTTGTAAGGAAGTTATATACATTTTTATATGCAGCCTGACCGTAATAATCGTCCGCATTGATGATAAGAAAAGGCTCGTTGATAAGTTCCCTTGCCGCAAGAACCGCATGAACAGTGCCCCATGGCTTTGTCCTGCCCTCGGGTACGGAAAATCCGTCGGGAAGGTCGTCCATATCCTGATAACAGCAGCATACCTTGACATATTTTCTCAGCCTGCTGCCAATAAGCTCCTCAAACTGTTCCTTTATATCACGGCGGATAATGAATATCACCTTGTCAAATCCTGCCCTTACAGCGTCTGCCACGGAATATTCCATCAGCAGTTCGCCGTCCGTTCCCACAGGGGTAAGCTGCTTAATGCCGCCTTTGAAACGGGTCCCCAGACCTGCGGCAAGTATCAATAGTGACGCTGACATAATAATGCACCTTCCTGTTTACATTCATATTTTTTCTCATTATAGCACGATTTAACATATATGTCAATAAATTTTCAAAATATGAAAACGATTTAAGAAATATTTTTTGACAGTGCATTGCTATTATCTTCCGTTCCCTTATTGACAAGTTTTAACAAATGATATATACTATATTAAGCATTGTTGTAAATAAAATTAAGGGGGATATATTTTGAGCAATACTTTAAAACTCAGATTATTCATCTGCGGGGTAATACTTATCATTGCGGGAATAGCCTGCGCAGGGGATTCCTTGGCACAAAAAAGAGAAATGGCCAAGGGAATGATGGACTTCAACGAGATGCAGTCGAGCGACTTCTACAAGGGTCAGTACGTTCAGGGCGAGCTGCTGGAGCTGTGGGACGAATTTGCATATATGGAGGAGTACACCGAAACAGCGCTGGGCAGAAAAACAAATTCAAGAGTGTCGGCACATTATTATATTATGCCGCTCCAGACCTCATATGAGAACGGCACTCCCGTTTTTGCGGCAGTGTGCCTTAAAAATGTGACCCAGATAAGCGCTGCTGAGCAGATGATAAACGAAATGAACGACTACTGGGACGAGGAAAGCGACGGGCTTTATACCTCTATCCCCATTACAGGCAAGGTAAGCGTCATGGACGACGAGCTGAAGCAGTATTTTTATGAGTGGCTCATGTACGGCGACGAGGAGTCAAGCACATCTGATTACGATCAGTTCGTTTGTCCCTATATTATCACAGCAGTTCAGCCCAACAGCAGCAGCTCTACCCTCAGCATGGGCGTTGTTATGACACTTATCGGCGCAGTCCTTGTAGGAGCAGTGGTGTTTGTTACCATTAAGAGCAAAAGAGTGGCAGGCACGGATATGTCTCCGCAAGCGGTGCAGTACGGAGATGTGCCCTATCCCGAGCAGGATTCCACACTTATGAACGATATGGCAAAGCTCCACCAGCCCGAGGACAATGCGGACGAGTTCTTTAACCGACCAATCAAGCCACATGAGAAATCAGACAGCGATAATGGTCTGGGCATAGGTATTGATGATAAGTAAATATAAAATGAGCGGCAGTCATTTGGCTGCCGCTTTATGTATTAAAAAGTACGATAATAAAGTGTTTTAAAACCCATGCAAGATTTAGAGTTAAGCTGACAGTATAACCGACCTCACCGCAGAGGTAAGCAAAACAAACAGCAGATACTTGATATCTAAACGCCAGACCGCAAATGGTAGGGCGGCGGTGAAAGCGGGCTTGGTGGAGGTGAGAGGGTAGGGAAGAGATGATTGCTTGCCTTTTGCAAGGCATGGAGAAACCGTAGGGGAGAATATATGCCGACGGGCGACACAAGGGAATGCCCGCTTTTGTAGGGCTTTGGTTTCCGATGTGTCGGAACGACACATATTCTCCCATTAGGTGTTTCCTTTGCTTACCCTCTGACAAATTATAATAATACTAATCCTCTCTCGGATAATAACCGTACATCATCCACAAGATGTAAAAATTGTCAAGTATATATAATATTCATATAAAAAATAAAGTATAATAAGCCAACGAGAATCAATGAAGAAACAAAAAGCAATATCTTTGCTATAACCCTAAGTTTTTTTATTCTTCTGTTATTTCTTTTCATAGTTTTGCCACCCAATTACTATGCCTGAGTATTCATGGACATCCGGTAAGCTGCATTTGAAGTAAATATTCAAGTTCTAAAAAATCCTTTTCAAAAATGATTTGGTCATTATAAATAAGTTCATTATTTATATTATACCACTTTTGGCTCGGCTTGGGAAGATTTAATCAGCGTGTCCTTAGAAATACAGCGCCTTGAAAAACTTTTTTACTGTTTAATTTTGGACAAAATAAAAAAGACGCCATAGGCGTCTTCCTTATTGTACGTACAATTCGGTTATTAAAGCTGTTTAAAATCAAACAGCACGTGTTACCTTACCGGAACGGAGGCATCTTGAGCACACGTAGATGTGCTTGGGAGTACCGTCAACGATAGCTTTTACACGCTTTACATTAGGCTTCCAAGTTCTGTTGGAACGATGATGAGAATGGGAAACCTTAATACCGAAAGTAACGCCCTTTCCGCAAATATCGCACTTTGCCATGGGGCCGCACCTCCTTAACAGTGAAAAATAGACCGGAATCCGAAGCAAAGTTCAGCCGGCGTAAAGCTTGTTTGATGCACGGAAAATACCGCACATTTTCAGAACATATTCTATTGTATCACAAAGAAAATAAAAAAGCAAGCCCTTTTTTGAATTTTATAGAATATTAACAATTTTCTCCGAATTTTCATCTGCTATTGTATTTTTTTGAGAAAAATCCCTTGTAATCAAGCCGAAAATATTGTATAATAAAAGTTGAATTTTTGATAAATAACGAAATTTAAAGGATAACCGATATGAATAACGATAAAATATTTGAGCTTTTCATAAATGCTCTGGTGCTGTTCACAGCCCTGCCCGTCCACGAGTGCGCCCACGCATGGGTGGCGCATAAAATGGGCGACGATACCGCAAAAAATCAGGGACGTATAACCCTCAACCCCTTCAAGCACCTGTCCCTCTGGGGTTCTATTATGATGGTGCTCATCGGCTTCGGCTGGGGCAAGCCCGTAAATGTAAATCCCAATAACTTCAAAAATCCCCGCAAGGGCATGGTGCTCACCTCGCTGGCAGGCCCTGCCTCCAACTTTATTATGGCGTTCCTTGCAATGATAGTGTGCAGGATAATGTACGGCTTGGGATATGTCCGCTTCGGCGAAACATTTATCATAATCGGCGATATTTTCCTGTACATCACTATGATAAACATATCTCTGGGCGTGTTCAACTTCCTGCCCATACCCCCTCTGGACGGCTCCAAGATATTCAACGCCGTTCTGCCCGAAAAGATCTACTTTAAGATAATGAAGTACGAGCAGTTCATCTTCATCGCCCTTATCGCCCTTGTTTATTCGGGACTGCTGGACAAACCTCTGGGCTTTTTGCAGGGAAAAGTCACCGATGTGATGATTTTCCTTACAAACTGGGTGGATATCATTTTCTCGGCGGTGCTTAATAAAGTATGAAGATGTCATTCAAGCTGGAGGTCTTTGAGGGGCCTCTTGACCTGCTTCTGCATCTGATAGCAAAGCATAAGCTGAATATTAACGATATCCCCATAATGATACTTGTGGAGCAGTATCTGAACTATATTTCGGATATGGCGGAGCAGGATATGGAGGTCGCAGGCGATTTCCTGGAAATGGCTGCAAGGCTCATTTATATCAAGACCGTTTCACTGCTGCCCCGCAAGGAAGAGGCGGAAGCACTTAAAAAGGAGCTGGAGGGCAGGCTCATAGAATACTCCCTCTGCAAGGCGGCTGCGGAGAAGATGCGTGCCGCTTATTCGGGGGATACCTATGCCGTCCGTGCGCCTATGAAGATAGAGACGGACAGCACCTACAGCCGCACCCATGACCCTATGGAGCTTGTCAAAGCGTACAAGGGCATGGAGATAAAAAAGAGTGCCAAGCCTGAAGAGCTGGTGCCAAACGTATTTTCAAAGCTTGTTTCACGGAAATTCGTTTCCGTATCATCAAAGATAGTATATGTGCTCAAAAAGCTGTATAAAGAGGGCAAATGCTCCGTTGAGGGGCTGTTTTCCGAGATGACCGACCGCTCCGAGCGTGTGGCGGCATTCCTTGCCGTGCTGGAGCTTACCAAGTCGGGCAGAATTATCCTTAACGAGGACAACACGGAAATGACCTTCAACAGCGCAGGCGCCGATACCGATTATGATGCGTCATCTGAATGGGAGGAGAGAGAAAATGAAGCTGACCGATAAGGCCGCCGTGCTTGAAGCGGTGCTGTTTGCCTGCGGCGACCCTGTGGACGTTGAGCGTATCTCTGCGGCTACGGGCATCGAAAAGGGGGCAATATCCCAGCTTGCGGACTCTCTCAACGAGGCGTATGCGGAAAACGGCAGTTCCCTTGTTGTGCTGCGGCTTTCGGGGCTGTATCAGCTGGCTGTGCGGCGGGAATATTACGAGTATGTAAAGCTTGCGGCGGAGACCAAGAAAAACGCCCCCCTTACACCTGCGGCTATGGAGGTGCTTACCATAATCGCCTATAACCAGCCTGTGACCAAAAGCTTTGTGGAGCATATCCGTGGTACTGACAGCTCCAGCGTGGTCAACTCCCTTGTGGAAAAGGGACTGCTGGAGGAAGCGGGACGGCTCGATGTCCCGGGACGGCCCATCGCCTACAGAACAACGCCCGTATTTCTGCGGTGCTTCGGCTTTGAAAGTCTGGACGACCTCCCCCCACTCCCCGGGCGTGTTCCCGATGAGGCAGAAGTCTCGGAGGACGAGCCTGAGATATGATCTGGATCATAATAATTGCGGTAATTTTGCTTATCGTTCTTGCCGTGAACATTCCCGTGACTGCCTATATCAGGTATCATGACGGTGAAGCCGATGTAAAGGTGAGCTTCCTTTTCAAGCAGCTTTACCCCCATGTTGAAAAGAAAAAGCGGCAGAAACGGAAGCGGAAAAAGCACAGGAAAAATATAAAAAAGGCAGAAACAAAGCCTGCTTCAGAGGAGATATCCTTTAATGAGCCTGATGCTCCCGAAGAACCCACTGCTCCAACCGATGAGGATAAGCAGGAGAAACCCCTTACGGAAGATACAACCCCAGAGGAAAATTCTGAGGTAAGCTCGGAAAACATCCCACAAAAGCATAAACCTAAGAAAAAAAGCCTGATCGAACGGCTCAACACCAAGCTTGACGAGCTTAACGAAAAGAAAAGCTCCGTCCAGCTGGCATTCGAGCTTTTAAAAGAACCTCTTAAAAAGCTGGGCGGAAAGGTCCGCATAGATGACCTTAAAATAGACTTTGCCGCCGCCGATGAGGACGCATACGAGGCTGCCATGCTGTACGGCAAGGTGAACGCCGCCGTTTATAACGCCCTTTCCGCCGTAAGATGCTTTGTGCCCGTGTCCGTCACGGGAATAAAGATAGACTGCCTGTTCAATACCCCTGCCGAAAAATGCAGGTGGGACGGGGAGTGCAAGATACGGCTCAGACCCGCAAGCCTGCTGAATGCCATAATTGCGGTGGTATTCGGCTATGCAAAGGATAAGGAAAAATACGCCCCTGTTATGGCGTTATTCAAATAATACGTATCAAACTTCACTGAAAGGATATTAAAGATGGATACAAAGGTAAAAGAGCTTATAACCGCTTCTATGGACAAAATTCACGAGATGGCAGATGCCAACACTATCATGGGAACACCCGTTCAGGTGGACGGCGGCGTTACCATTATCCCCGTATCAAAGGTATCATACGGCTTTGCAGGGGGCGGTTCCGACCTGCCCAGCAAGACCGATAAGGAGCTTTTCGGCGGAGCCAGCGGCGCAGGCGTGACCGTTACCCCTCTGGGCTTTCTGGTCATCTCAAACGGCGAAGTTCAGCTCATGCAGATGAATCTGGACGTTTCCACATCTTCCGCTATCGTAAATATGGTTCCCGAGGTGTTCAACAAGGTGGCAAACCTGTTCAAAAAGGATAAGCCCGCCGCTGCCGATAAAAGGGCTGTATCAGGCTCAGTAGCGTCCGATGCAGGCGCTGCGGGCGATACCGACGATATCGAGCTTCCCGAGGAAATGGTGGCAGATGACAACATGACCGACGGCATCAATTTCGATTTTGAGGACTGATATTATTTTCCCCTGCATAAAATAGTCTGTAAAGACTGTTTTTGGGGGAATGTTTATGAAAAAGTTATGCTGCCTTATAGCTGTGGCAGTGTTTGTTTTCACGCTTTCAGGCGGATGCTTTGCTGTGGAAAATGAACCGCAGGTGTCCGCAAAGGCGGCTGTGGTCATTGAAGCAGGCACGGGCAGAGTGGTGTTCGGCAAAAATGAGAACGCAAAGCTGCCAATGGCAAGCACCACAAAGATAATGTCAGTTCTGCTGACGCTTGAAAGCGGCGATCTTGACAGCGAGTTCGTTGTTGACAGCGAAGCTGTAAAAACCGAAGGCTCCTCCATGGGACTTATGGAGGGGGATATTGTTTCCAAGCGTGACCTGTGCATAGGAATGCTGCTGCCCTCGGGCAACGACGCAGCCAACTGCGCAGCGGTAAAGGTGGGCGGAAGCATGGCAGGCTTTGCCGACATGATGAACGCCAAAGCGTCACGGCTGGGGCTGAAAAATACCCACTTTGTCACTCCCTCGGGGCTTCATGATGATGAGCATTATTCCACAGCGTATGATATGGCGCAGCTGACCTCATTTGCCCTGAAAAACGAGGATTTCAGAGCCATATGCTCGCAAAAATCCATAAAGCTTGCTTTTGGTGATCCGCCCTATGACAGGTGGCTTGCCAATACAAACAAGCTGCTGACAAGATATGAGGGCTGCGTCGGCGTGAAAACGGGCTTTACCGATGAAGCGGGGCGCTGCCTTGCTTCGGCGGCGGAAAGAGACGGCGTTACCCTTATCTGTGTGACCCTGAACGCACCCGATGACTGGAACGACCACGAAAAAATGCTGAACTACGGCTTTTCACGGGTAAAGTGCGTTCCTCTGGAAGCCGATGATTATTACACCGCCTGCCTTGTGGGAAGCGAAAAGGACGAACTTCGGCTCGTACCCGAAAGAACTCCCATGTGCCCCGTGATAAACGGCATAACGCCAAGTATTTCGTGGAAGATGACCGTTCCCCGCATGATATATGCCCCCGTTGAAAAAGGGCATAATGTCGGCGAGCTGGTGCTTCTTGACGGCAGCAGGGAGATAGACAGGATACCCCTCATTGCGGCTGAGGACGCAGCTGTGAAAAAGGGCAAGCCTCATAAAAAGAGCTTTTCGGAGCTGATAACCGATAAAATAAAGGAATTGCTGTTCAGCTGAGCAGCTGACCCGTCGGGAGACGGAGAAATGGAGAATGATATGGAAAAGATACGTTTGCAGAAAATACTTTCCGACAGCGGAGTTTGTTCACGCAGAAAAGCGGAGGAGCTTATCAGCGCAGGCGAGGTATATGTCAACGGCAGAAAGGCAAAGCTGGGCGACAAGGCAAACGAGCGTGACGTTATCATGGTAGGCGGCGAGAGAGTCCGCTACACCAAGAAGCGCAGAAAGATATACATTATGCTCAACAAGCCCCGTGGATATGTTACCACCATGGCAGACGAGCTGGACAGAAAGTGCGTTACCGAGCTGCTTACAGGCGTTGACGAGCGTGTATATCCCGTGGGAAGGCTTGACCGCAACTCCGAGGGACTGCTTCTTTTCACCAATGACGGCAACTTTGCCAACGATATCATGCACCCTAGCCGCCATATAAGCAAGACCTACCGTGTCACCGTTCATTCCAAGATAACCGACGATCAGATAGTATCCCTTACCGACGGCGTTGAGCTGGACGGCAGAAAAACTCTCCCCGCCACCGTAAGCGTGGAGCTTGATACTCCCGAGAGAAGCGTTATGAGAATAACCATTCACGAGGGCAGAAACAGGCAGATAAGACGTATGTGCGAGGCTGTGGGACTGGAAGTAGTAAGACTTCGCCGCACTTCCATCGGCCCCGTAAAGCTGGGAATGCTCAAGCCCGGCGCATGGAGAGAGCTTACCGCAGAGGAGCTTCGTGCCCTCAGAAATGCTGTTGGCAAGGAATAATGTAATCTTTAGAAATATATTTGTAACAAATAATGCCTATCGGATAGAATTTCAGGGCAAATCAGCAAAAAAGCATTCACAGAATGGATTTATTGTGTTATAATATATTCAGACATCGGGATAAGACATTTGATAATGACATCATGGGCGACAGGTGCAGTGACAAAATTGCTGAACTGTAATGACAATATTTTTTTACCCACCACAAAATGGGCGGCCGCATATGCAGCCGCCCGTTTTGTTTTGCCGTTTTGTGCTGTTTTTACATTTTTAAGCGCCGTTTTCGTAAATAGTCTGTAAAATAAAATATATGGATTTCTATTGAAATAAAGCGGATTTAATGGTATAATAACCTTATATTTTGTCATATTCGGGCGGATGGCGTTACCGCCAAACATACCATTTTAATCGGAAAGGTCGGCTTACATATCATGATAAAGGACATTCAGGAAAAAATACTGAAACTTAAAAAAGAGAAAAATGCCTGTATTCTTGCTCATTGCTATCAGTCCCACGATATTCTGGAGATCGCAGACTTCACAGGCGATTCCTTCGGTCTGGCTGTAAAGGCAGCAAAAACCGACTGCGAAAATGTTATTATGTGCGGCGTCCGCTTCATGGCGGAGACCTGCAAGATACTTTCCCCCGAGAAAAAGGTATATCTTCCCAAGTCCGAGGCAGGCTGCCCCATGGCAGACCAGCTTGACCCCGATATGCTCATTCAGCTCAAGAAGAGATATCCCGATTATAAGGTAGTGGCTTACATCAACACCACAGCCCAGCTGAAAACTCTCTGCGACGTGTGCGTTACATCTTCCTCCGCTGTGAAGATAATCAAAAATATGGACGCCGACAAGATACTGTTCATTCCCGACTGCAATCTTGGCAGCTATATCCAGAAAATGGTCCCCGAAAAGCAGTTCAAGCTCATAAGCGGCGGCTGCCCCACTCATGCACGTCTTACTGTCCGTGATATCCAGCTTGCAAGAGCAGCTCACCCCGGCGCTCCCGTGCTTGTCCACCCCGAGTGCCAGCCTGCGGTAGTTGAGGCTGCCGATTTTGCGGGAAGCACCACCGAGATAATGAATTACGCTATCGACAGCAAGGAGAAGTCCTTTATCATCGGTACCGAGAACAGCATAGTTCAGCACCTGAGCATCGACTGCCCCGACAAGATGTTCTACGCCCTTTCCAAGGACTGCGTGTGCCACAATATGAAGATCACCAACATCACCGACGTTCTCCACTGCCTCGAGGGCACTGACGGCGAGGAGATAGTTCTTGACGATGATGTTATCACCAAGGCTAAGGTCTGCATAGACGAGATGCTCAGACTGGGCTGATAATAACGGCTGTTATCCCGCATATCTGTGATGTGCTTTTTGCATTTCATAGATATGCGGGAATTTATATATCAGTCCAAAAAGCTTAACACATATTAGAAAGATGTTATTGCAAAGTTTAAAAGAATATTATATAATATTATAAAGGGCGGGTGCTGTAAGTGGGTAAGAAGGAAAAGCTTTTACAGAGGCTTTTATCAATGCCGAAGGATTTTACATTTGAAGAGATGCAGTCATTACTTGAAGCATTGGGATATCAGAGAAATAATAAAGGAAAAACCAGCGGTTCAAGAGTAATGTTTATAAAAGATGGCAGTATAATAATGCTGCACAAGCCGCACCCAAGAAAAGAGCTTCTTGAATATCAGCTTAAACAAATAATAGATAAGCTAAGGGAGGATGAGCTTATATGACAAATGCAATGGAATATAAAGGCTATTACGGAACTGTTGAATACTCATCAGCCGATGATGTTCTTTTTGGCAAGGTAATTGGAATAAACAGCCTTATTTCTTATGAGGGAACAAGTATAGCTGAGCTGCGTGATGATTTTGAAGCAGCAGTAGATGATTACCTTGAAGCCTGCAAAGCCAATGGCATAGAGCCTGAAAAGGATTATAAGGGCAGCTTTAATGTAAGGATCTCACCTGAGCTTCATAAAAATCTTGCATTATATTCCGCTGCTCACAACCAGTCACTTAACACAACTGTTGAAGTGGCAATAGAAAAATTTTTTTCAACTCATACATTTTGAAATGTTAAATTTCTGTTAACCCCTTGACAAACGAAAATCATAGTGCTATACTGTGCTTAAAGTTAATAATAAATCCTGTGAACAAAAGCAAGTAACATTTATAACGGCGGCACAGAGAGCTGCACATTGGTGGAAGTGCGGTACGAACGGTAAATGCGAATGGATTTGTGAGGAGCAGGGTGAATTTGGGGCAGATGTGCTTCAATAGTAGCCTGAGCCGTATTTCCTGCGTAAAGGGAAAGGGTATTGATGCGTAAGCTGCGTACTTGTTATTTTATAAGCAAAGTGCAGCATTACCATATTGGTAGTGCTTTTTTATTGCAAACGCCCGTACCCGTTAAGGTCTTATCCGATGATAAGGCGAATTAGGGTGGCACCACGGTGGATATTATCCGTCGTCCCTTGAAGTTTTAATGCTTCAAGAGGCGGCGGATTTTTTGTTGCCGCCAATATCAGAAAGAGGGTCGTTTTTATGTTCTATCCGTCAGTCAGTGAAACAAAGGAATATCTGAAAAGCTACGGCACAGTTCCCATGTTCTATGAGCTTCTTACCGACAGCTTCACACCCGTAAGAATGTTTTCTATTTTAAAGGAAAACTACGAAAACTGCTTTATCCTTGAATCAGTCGATAACTCCAACCGCTGGGGCAGATATTCATTCATCGGTCTTAACCCCAAGGCAGAGATAAGGGTAAAGGACAAAAAGGCTGAGTTTATTTACACAGACGGAAGAAAAGAATCGACAGACGCTTCCGACCCCATCAAGCTTTTCTCTGGACTTATGGAAAAATACAAGTCACCTAAGTTCGTGGGTCGTCCCAAGCTCACAGGCGGACTTATCGGATACTTCGGCTACGATATGGCGAGATATTATGAAAAGCGCCTTACAAATGTCCCCGACGATGATCTGGAAATGCCGGATGCAAATATGTTCATCTATAACGAGATAGTGGCTTATGACCACCTTTCCAACAGAGCAGTGATAATCCTCAACATGGATAAGGAAGAGATAACAGCTCTGGCAGAAAAATCAGGAGAAAGCTTTGATAAGGCAGCTGACAGCTACTATGAGCTGCTTGAAAAGCGTGCCGATAAGCTTGGCAAGCTCCTTTGCAGATACACTCCCGAGCCTGCTCCCAAGATACTCAATCCCGCAAAGCTCAAAGTAAATTCCAACTACACAAAGGAAGAGTTCTGCGAGATGGTGGAAAAGTGCAGAGAGCACATCATCGGCGGCGATATCAGCCAGATAGTTATTTCCCAGCGCTTTGAGGCAGAAAATCCCCCCGAGCCGTTTGACGTTTACAGAATGCTCCGCTCCACAAATCCTTCCCCTTATCTTTACTACTTTGACCACAAGGATTACTGCATTGCGGGAGCTTCCCCCGAGATGCTGGTGAGCGTTACCGACGGCGTGGTGCTCAACAAGCCCATTGCAGGCACATATCCCAGAGGAGCAACAGCCGAAAAGGATATCGAGAACGAAAAGCTCCTCACCACCGACCCCAAGGAAAGGGCAGAGCATACAATGCTTGTTGACCTTGGCAGAAATGACGTGGGCAGGGTATGTAAGCCCGGAACGGTAAAAGTCACCGACTTTATGAGAGTTGAGCGCTATTCCAAGGTAATGCACCTTGTTTCCGATGTTGAGGGTCAGCTTGAAGATGGCAAGACCGCCGTTGATGCGCTGATGTCCGTTCTCCCCGCAGGCACCCTTTCGGGAGCGCCCAAGGTAAAGGCAATGGAGATAATCGACAGCCTTGAAAACGTAAAGCGTGGACTTTACGGCGGAACAGTCGGCTACATGGCATGGAACGGAGATATCGACACCTGCATCGCCATAAGAACAGTGCTTTTCAGAAACGGCAAGGCTTATGTTCAGGCAGGCGCAGGAATAGTATATGACAGCAACCCCGAAAGTGAATTTGAAGAGACCAAGCGCAAGGCTGCGGCGGTAATAAACGCACTTGAACAGGCAGCCCAGATGTAATTGAAAGAGGTGTTTGATATGATCGTTATGATAGATAATTACGACAGCTTTACTTACAACGTTTACCAGGCAATGGCAAGCCTTTACAACAACATTAAGGTTTACCGAAATGACGAGATTACTGTTGACGAGATAGAGAAGATGAACCCCGAAGCACTGGTCATCTCTCCAGGCCCCTCTTATCCCAAGGACGCAGGCATTTCCGTTGAGGCTATAAAGCATTTTGCCGGAAAGCTCCCCATTCTGGGCATCTGCCTCGGTCATCAGTCCATCGGAGAGGCATTCGGCGGAAAGGTAGTAAGAGCCGAAAAGCCTATGCACGGCAAGGCTTCGCTTATCAAGCTTGACAATACCTGCCCCATTTTCGAGGGACTTCCCGAAAAAATCTCCTGCGCAAGATATCATTCCCTTATCATTGAAAGAAGCTCGCTTCCCGACTGCCTTAAAATAACAGCCGAGACCGACAATGGCGAGATAATGGCAGTGGCTCATAAGGAATATCCCATTTACGGCGTTCAGTTCCACCCCGAGTCTATTCTTGCGGAGATGGGCGTGAACATTCTCTCCAACTTTCTTACAAACGTTGTGGGCGTAAAGGTTGAGGGCGCAGTTCCTGCAATTCCCATGGATAAGAGAACTTCCCTTAAAAAGTACATCGCCATGGCAGTTGACCGCAAGGATCTCACTGAGGACGAGGCTTACAGCGCCATGAACATCATCATGGGCGACGCTGCCACACCCGCTCAGACAGCCGCATTCCTGGTTGCCATGAGAATGAAGGGCGAGACCATTGACGAGATAACAGGCTTTGCCAAGGGCATGAGAAGCAAGGCTTCCGTTATCGAGGGCTTCCGCTCCGCTATCGACATCGTAGGCACAGGCGGAGATATGGCAGGAACCTTCAACATCTCCACCACCTCCTCCTTTGTTATCGCAGCCGCAGGCATTCCCGTTGCAAAGCACGGCAACAGAGCCGCTTCCAGCAAGAGCGGAGCAGCCGACTGCCTTGACGCTCTGGGCGTGAGTATCAAGACCTCTCCCGAAAAGGCATCAAAGTGCCTTGAGACCACAGGCATCGCATTCCTGTTCGCTCAGGTGTTCCACGGCGCAATGAGATTTGTGGCTCCCGTAAGAAAGGAAATAGGCTGCCGCACATTCTTCAATATCTTAGGTCCTCTCACAAACCCCGCTCTTGCAGATTATATAGTGCTGGGCGTTTATGATGAAAGCCTCCTGACCCTTATGGCAAACGTGCTCATAAAGCTCGGAATCAAGGGCGCAATGGTAGTCAACGGCAGCGACGGACTGGACGAGATAACCATGACAGGCAAGACCCATGTCTGCGAGGTAAAGGACGGAAAGATATCCACCTATGATATTGACCCCCACGACTACGGCTTTGAATACTGCACAGCCGATGTTTTAAAGGGCGGCACACCCGAGGAAAACGCCAAGATGACCCTTGATATCCTTACAGGCAAGGATAAGGGCACAAGAAGAAATACCGTTCTGCTTAACGCAGGCTGCGCTATCTACTGCGCAGGCAAGGCAGCCACCATAGCTGACGGCGTAAAGCTTGCCGCAGAGATGATAGACAGCGGCAAGGCATATGATAAGCTCAACGAAATGAAGGATTTTACCAATTCTTAAAAGGATAAATTATGATACTTGATGAAATAATCGAAAAAAGAAAAATTCAGCTTGCTGCCGAAAAGAGCCGCATATCCCTTGAAGAGCAGAAAAAGCTTGCGGATATAGCTCCCGCTCCAAAGGGCTTCGGCAGGGCGCTAAGGGCAAACGGACTTTCGGTCATATCCGAGGTGAAAAAAGCTTCCCCCTCAAAGGGACTTATCCAGCCTGATTTTGACCCCGTTAAGATCGCAGCTGCATATGAAAAGGCAGGCGCTGCGGCAATATCATGCCTTACCGAGGAGCATTACTTCCAAGGCTCCTCCGAATATCTGCGGAAAATAGTTGAAAATGTCAAGCTCCCCGTTCTGCGCAAGGATTTCATCTTTGATGAGTACCAGATATATGAGGCACGTGCGCTGGGAGCGGACGCAGTTCTGCTCATAGCGGCAGTCCTTGACGATAACAGGCTCAAAACGCTTTTTAACCTTGCAAAGTCCTTGGGACTGGACGTTCTGGGCGAAGCGCATGATGAAAACGAGGTCAGGCGCCTTGTAAGTGCAGGCTTTGGCATCATAGGCGTGAACAACCGCAATCTCAAGACCTTTGAGGTGTCCCTCGAAAACACAAGGAGACTTTCGGCGCTTGTGCCCGAAAATGCAGTCTTTGTCTGCGAAAGCGGCATAAAGGACAACGCCGATATGAGGTTTGCCAAGAGCTGCGGAGCAGACGCTGTGCTTATCGGCGAGACGCTTATGAGAAGCGGACTTTCAGGCATTCCCGACTGCATGGCAGCTCTCAGGGAGGGCGTATGATAAAGCTTTGCGGAATGAGGCGTGAGGAGGATATCGCCTACGCTAACGAATTTCTCCCCGATTTTGTGGGCTTTATCCTTGCAGAGGGCTTCAGGCGTACAGTCGATATCGGCTTTGCCGCACGGATATCCCGAAACCTTGACAGCCGCATAAAAAAGGTGGGAGTTTTTGTTGATACTCCCGTTGATACCGTAAAAAGGGCGGCTGAAAGCATAGGGCTGGACGTTATCCAGCTCCATGGCAGCGAGGACAGTGCTTACATAAAGGCTCTGGGGCATGATACTGATTTGTGGAAAGCCGTCCGTGTGCAGAGCCCGGAGGATATCTACCGTGCCGAAGAGCTGGACTGCAAATATCTCCTGCTGGACAGCTTTGTAAAGGGTCAGGCAGGAGGCACGGGAAAGCTGTGCAACATAGATGTGATAAAAAATGCGGAGATACATCTTCCCTATTTTCTGGCAGGGGGCATAAACGAAAGAAATCTGGCGGATATGCTCACCGTTTCGCAGAATATCGACATCTCGGGCGGAATCGAGACCGACGGTGTCAAGGACAGGGGAAAAATAAAGCGCATTATGGAAATATACAACGAAAGGAAATTATGATATGAGCAAGATCGGAAGATTCGGCGAGTTCGGAGGACAGTACGTTCCCGAAACTGTTATGAACGCCGTACATGAGCTGGAAGAGGCTTATGACAAGTACAAGAATGACCCCCAGTTCCGGAAAGAGCTGGCTGACCTTTACCGTGACTATGCAAACCGCCCTTCAATGCTGTACTATGCCCAGCATATGACCGAGGATCTGGGCGGCGCAAAAATATACATCAAGCGTGAGGACCTTAACCATACAGGCGCTCACAAGATAAATAACGTTCTTGGTCAGATACTCCTTGCAAAGCGCATGGGCAAGAAGCGTATCATTGCCGAAACAGGCGCAGGTCAGCACGGCGTTGCCACCGCTACCGTATGCGCCCTTATGGGCCTTGAATGCTGCGTGTATATGGGCAGAGAGGATACCGAAAGACAGTCCCTGAACGTTTACCGCATGGAGCTGCTGGGCGCAAAGGTCGTTCCCGTTGAAAGCGGCACAGCTACCCTTAAAGACGCTATCAACGAGGCTATGCGTGACTGGTGCACCAATATCGAGACCACATTCTACTGCATCGGCTCCGTAATGGGTCCCCACCCTTACCCCGAAATGGTAAGAGACTTCCAGAAGATAATCGGCGAGGAAATAAAGCGCCAGATGATGGAAAAGGAAGGCAGACTTCCCGACTGCGTGGTTGCCTGCGTAGGCGGCGGCTCCAATGCAATGGGCGCTTTCTATGACTTTATCCCCGATACCTCCGTAAGACTTGTGGGCGCAGAAGCCGCAGGCAGAGGAATAAACACAGCCGATACCGCAGCTACGCTTTCCTGCGGCAGCGTGGGCATATTCCACGGAATGAAGTCCATCTTCCTCCAGAATGAATATGGTCAGATAGCTCCCGTTTACTCCATTTCCGCAGGTCTTGACTACCCCGGAATAGGCCCCGAGCACGCAAACCTCTGGAAAACAGGCAGAGCGGATTATGTCGCAATAACCGATGAAGAGGCAGTTACCGCCTTTGAATATCTCTCAAAGACCGAGGGCATTATCCCCGCAATAGAGTCAGCCCACGCCGTAGCCGCAGCTATGAAGATCGCTCCCGAAATGGGCAAGGATAAGATAATCGTTATCAACCTTTCAGGCAGAGGCGACAAGGACGTTTACTCCGTAGCCCGCTACAGAGGCCATGATATCAAGAACTCATAATGGAGGTCAGGAAATATGAACCGTATAGACAAATGCTTTGAAGAGCTTAAAAAGAGCGGCTCCAAGGCTCTTATAACCTTTATCACCGCAGGCGACCCCGATATGGATACCACCGTAAGCACCGCCCTTTCCATGTTTGAAAACGGCGCAGATATCATCGAGCTGGGCGTGCCTTTTTCAGACCCTATCGCCGAGGGCGTTACCATTCAGAAGTCCTCACTGCGCTCGCTGAACGGCGGCACCACACTTGACAAGATATTCGGCGCAGTGGATAGAATAAGAGAAAAGACCGACAAGCCACTTATCCTTATGATGTACCTTAACACCATTTTCGTTTACGGCACAGAGAAGTTTTTCTCACTCTGCAAGGAAAAGGGTGTTGACGGCGTTATCGTCCCCGATATGCCCTATGAGGAGCGTGAGGAGATACTTCCCTATGCAGAGCAGTACGGCGTACACAACATCAATCTTGTTTCACCCGCTTCCCACGAGCGCATAAAGAGAATAGCTTCCGATTCAACGGGATTTCTTTACTGCGTGTCCTCCAACGGCGTAACGGGAGTTAGATCGGAATTTCAGACCGATTTTGATAAGTTCTTCGGCATAATCCGAGAGAATGCGTCCTGCCCCTGCTGTGTAGGATTTGGAATATCCTCAACTGAGCAGGCGAAGAAAATGGCTTC
>NZ_JAOQKB010000008.1:0-82184 GCF_025567215.1 Huintestinicola butyrica | reverse complement strand
AACAGCACAAATAAGCACAAGGTAAAGGGTTTAGGAAGTCCACTGAGGGCAGAGCCATCTGGTCGCTGTTGCCGCAGGTACGGACAAATACACTTTTCATTTTTATAAAGTCCGTACCGAATGCAAAGGAGACACCTAATGGGAGCGGGGGGAAACCAAAACCCAACAAAAGCGGGCATTCCCTCGTGCCGCAGTCGGCACATATCTCCCCTACGGTTTCTTCATGCCTTGTAAAAGGCAAGCACTCATCTCTTCCCTACCCCCTCACCCCAACTAAGCCCGCTTTTACAGTTCGGCTTTAACTGTTCTGTTTGTCTCCTTTATCTGGCTTTGTTTAACCCCTTTCACCGCCGCCCCGCTCATTTGCGGTCTGGCGTTTACATATCGAGTATCTGCTGTTCGTTTTGCTTGGCTCTGCGGTGGGGATTGGCTATATCGTCCGTAAAATTTTGAGCTATCATTTAATTCATTAACATATAATTTGTTGCATTTTCCCAACAAAAAAGCCCGAGATCATCTCTCGGGCTTTTTCGTGCTTATATGACATTATTTCTTTTTAAAATCGCTGGAATAATATGTATTTACCGCTTCGCTCTTTGTAAGTATAACAATAGACACAATGTTCAGTCCGGAAGCGAGTACAGATGTTACCAGATGGATTATGTCGTTATTGCCCTTTACAACGTAAAGTCCCAGTCCCACGCCTACATAAAGCAGCAGGCTTACCGCATACATTGCTATGGAGAGCATTTTTACGTGCTTTGACTTTATAAACAGCATAAGTGCGCCAACTATCATAAACACAGCCACGTACTGGAAGAACAGATACGAACCCCAGTTAAGGAATATTGCGGAGATAACTGCGGAGCCGAGCCCCATTGCAATGGGGATAAGCGAGATGCCGAAGCCCTTCTTTGCAATCTTCAGCTTCTTTTCTTCCATAAGGCGGTTGTACATATTCTTGCTGGCACGGGCGTTGAAGTTCTCGGGGCGCTTGCTCAGGTCTTCTTCAAGGCGCTGCTTGAGCACACGCTTCTCGTCGCTGTCAAGCTGATCTCTGTCAACCAGCGACTCAGCCTTTTTCTGGGGAGCGGCATATTCATCGCTCAGATCTTCCAGAATAGGAGCGGGACCCATTTCCATTTCCAGGTCGTCCATTTTTATCTTTTCCTTGATGTTCCTTGCGCTTTCCTCTTCTCTTGTGCGGATAGGCGCAACGTGATCGGTAAGATCCTCAAGGATAATGCTGTCGGTGCTTATATGGTCAAGATCAGCGTCGTAATCGTCTTCAAAGACGAACTTTTCCTCATCTGCCTTTGCCTTTTCGGCAGCCTCTTCAGCCTTTGTGTCATATATCTGGATCTCTTCTTCATTCTCAGTCTCGGGCTTGGGGCGCTCGGGCATTGGAGGAAGCTCAAAATCATCGCCTGACAGGTCTATTTCCTCTACCTTGTCCACTTCGTGCTTCTTTTCGTCCGCATCGGGGAGAGAAGCCTCGGGGATATTGCTTATGGCATCAAGAGAGTTATCCACAGTCTTTTCGGGGAGGGGAGGAAGCTCATTGTTGTCGGGGATATCGGTTATAGCGTCCAGAGAGTTATCTACAGCCTTTTCGGGAAGCGGAGGAAGCTCGTTATCAGCTACGCCCACGCTTACCACAGGCTTTACAGTCTTAGCTGAATCGGCGTCGGTGCCGTCGATATTCTTTGCGGGGCGCTTGGGGAGAGGGGGAAGCTCAAAGTCGTCGAAATTTGTACCATTATTATTCAGAATGTCATTCTGAGGCATTGAAGAACAGTCCTTTCAAAGAGAATTGCGCCGAGATAAATTATTCGCCTACTACGATTGCGTCGGGGAACACGTTTGTGGTGCTTTCCTGCATGAATGTCGTGTTTACATAGCCCTTGATAACGGCTCCGTCGATAACGGAGATGGTGGAAGCGGTGATGTCGCCAACAATAACTGCGTCGTTTTTGAACTCAGCCTTGCCGCCGACCTCCACATTTCCCTTTATCCTGCCGTTAAGGTCAAGGTACTGGGTGTCAATATTACCCAGCAGAACGCTGTCGTGATCCATCTGCACCTGTCCCTTGGAGGTGATGCAGCCCTGCATCTGAGCGCCAGCCATAACGGCATTGTTGCACTCGATGTTGCCTACCACCTTGCCCGAGACGGAAATATTCTTTGTGAGCCTGATATCGCCCTGAACGCTTCCTTCAACGTTCACGTTGGCAAAAGAGCTTATGTCACCGCTGATGCGAGTGTTGCGGGAGATGATAGTGGTCTCCTCAGTCTCATAATAGGGCGTTTCGGGAGGTCTGCCGCCTCTGAACGAGTTGCCTGTGGGAGGAGTATATCCGCCGGAGGGCTGCCTTGGGGGAACATATGTACCCGCAGGAGTGTCCTCGGGAGCGTCAAAGTCATTTTCAGCAAAGGGGTCCTGCCTGTAGCTGCTTGCGGCGGCACGCAGGTTGTCCGAATATGAAGTTCCGTAGCTGTTCCGGCTGCGGGAGGGGTCTTCCTGAGTTGTATTTACGGAGCCTTTGAAAGGGTCATCGCCCACCATGCCGTCTTTTTTCAGAAAGTCTTTGACGGCCTGGTTGAAGTTATCCTTTAAGCTCATTTATATGGCCACCTTTCCTATCTTCTATCAGTAAGTCTATATCTATATTATTTTCATTTATACGAAAAAACACATATACTCAATATAATAATACACCTTTTTGCGTTTTCTGTCAACATAATGGGGATAGAAAATAATACGCAATATTCGGCAAATTTTTCATTTTATGGCTTTCCTGCCGATACTTTTCAGCACTTTCAGAGCCTTTTCGGGGGGATAGTCATTTTCCCTGCACCTTGCCATAACATCGGAAAAATATGTGCTGCCCCCTGTGATGTGCTTCTGGAAGTTGTATTCCATGCGCCTGAAAGCGTCAATGTGCCTGTCGATCCCAAGATGAGCATAAACCTTTTCTTCCGTTTCGGCACTTCCGTTCTGCATTTTCCTGAAAAGATAGAACACCGAGCGGAAGATCACAAAATCCACGGGAACGGGGAAATCGGTGCAGAACTCGTAATCCGTCACAGCCTGACCGCCGTTCACGATAATGTTGTCAAAGCACAGGTCGATATCCGTGTAGGGCATGGTGTAAAAATCAGCGCATTTAAGCCCTTTTCCGAACACTTTGTAAAAATCCTCGGTGAAATGGAATTTCTTCGTCGCCCTTGCTTTCAGATTTTCCGCAAAGCGGTAAATGTGTTCGCAGGCTTTTTCATCATTGACCATTTCCTCCGCAATGATGTCAAAAAGCTCCCTGCCCTCTTCAAAATCGAACCTGACACGTCCTTCGGATATTTTTTCGCAGCGATCAATGGAAATAATGCCCTTTGAGAATATGCCCGACAGCTCATTGTATGAGCGCATGAGCCTGTTTACGTGCTCTATGCTTTCAGGCAGAGCTGTTTTTTCGGCATAAAGCTTTCCGCCCTCTTCAATGATATCCGTCCTTATGCGAAACTGCGGTTTCCGTGAAAACGACATTTTGCTGAAAATACATTCGCTCTCGGGCTTTTCACGTCGTATCATAAGCATGAAAAAGTCCGCAAATCGGCGACCGTCAAGAACAGCGCCCTTGCCGCAAAGCACAGGGTCAAAATACAGCTCGCTTTCCTTTGGCAGCCGCTTTTCCGAAAAGAAAAACATAGCCCCTTTAAGCTTGGGGTATGGATATATTATCTGCACATATGCGCTTGCTTCGCTTACGGAAGCGATATCTTCCGCCGTTTTGATTGGGTCATAACCGCCGCTTCCCTTTCCGTTTGGCAGCAGCATTATCATCCCGCCATTGTCCGTGAGCCTGTTTTTCAGGCTGCGGAACATTTCTGCAGGAGAGCTTTCAAGCGCATCATCAGCGCCGTTTATCCAGATAAGGTCAAATTTTTCATCGGGGATATCGCACGTGACCTCAGCTTCGGGGCAGCGGAGCTTTATAAGCCTGCGGCAGGCTTCGCTTTTGTCTGCAGTTACAAGCCTGCGGCATTTTTTCGCCAGAACCACCGTAAATGCGCCGTAATGACCGTTTATTTCAAGAATATTTTCATATTCCCCCGATAACAGCTGAGCCGCATTGCCCGCTTCCGTGCAAAGCTCTTCCGCCAGAGCAGAGCATGAAGCATTATATGCCCATGAGTTTTCCTCGCCCTTTGGGCAGTTTGCAAAAGCATATTCAAGCAGAGCTTCAAAATTATCAGCGGCCATATGTGTCCTTTCGGCTTTCGGTTTTATCTGTACTTTATCCTGCGGTAAATTTTCAGAGCAAATTCAGGGGTCATGTTCCTGAGCTTCAGCCGCAGTTCATTTTTCTTTTTGGCTTTCTTTGCACGTTCGCCCATGGAAAGCTGTGTGGCGGAGCTTCCCAAAAGCTTTCCCAGCGATGAGATATAGCTGCGGAAGTTTGCAAAGCTTACCGTCGAGTATTTTGACAGCGCCTTTGCAGTGCTGTTGGTCATGTACCGCAGGTTTGTAAGCTCCGTGCGAGCGTATTCCGTGTTATATACCCAGCCCGTAACGCAGCCCTTGTTTGCGGCCGCATAGGGGAGAAGCCGCTCAACAGCGTGGCTGAACGTGCCGTCGCCGTCAGCAGGCTCGGCAGGGAAATCCTCATATGTGAAGTCATTTTCAAAAAGCGCCCTCATTGCGCTTGCCCTGCACCAGAAGCAGGTGCCTATAGCAAGGGGCTGCTTGTCCTTTGCGGGAGTTTTTATGCCTATGCGCTGTGCGAGAGCGCAGGAAACGTCATAGCACACTGTCCAGTAGTCAACGCTGGAATAAAAATATGAGCCGTGGTCAACGCCGAAAGGTGAGAGCATTCCAAGGTAGCTGTGTGCCTTGAACAGTCCTATAATGTTCCTTATATACCCCTCGCTGTGGAGCATATTTTCCCAGTTCAGGCGGTCAAACTCAGCGCCCACGGAAGCAAATTCCTTCTGCGAGCTTTTCTTGTCGTGAACGAAGCAGAGAAATTCGTACTTCATCAGAATATCCCTGCACCCAACCAGCAGTGCGGACATATCCCGTCCTCGGTTGGTCACAAGCCGCACTGAAGCTATATCTCCGTAAAGCTCTTTCAGCCGTGCTTCCTTTTCGGGGGTGTTGGTGGTGATGATTATATCCGTCTCAGCAGGGATATTTTTGAGATAATGCCCGTACCTTTCAAACATATCATCATATACCAGATGAGCTATCACAGCGCTTTCACCTTTTTTCAGCTCAGTGCTGCCAATGTCGGGAAGCACATAATCGAGACAAAGGGAGTTTTTCAGCGTCTCAGGCTCATAAAGCCTCAGCAGATGCTCAAATATCAGTGAGATGTCATAATCGTAGTTCTTTTCAATATATTCCAGCGCCCTGAACAGCTCCGAGCCGTTGGAATACTGCAGATATACCGCCCTGTCCGTGTGGAAAGAGCGCCTTTTTATAATCGGGAAGCGCCTGTTTGCCACCATCTCATAGATGTTAAAGGTGTGCTGGTCAAAATTCTTGCTGCGCTCGCCCTCTAAGTCGGAGGTGTCGCAGAGAACGTCCCACTCATAGCCCAGGTCGGAGAAGTGCATTGTCATTACCGCCACGAATTTTTCCGCCAGCTCGTTGTAGCTTTTAAATTCGGGCAGCTTTTCCCAGAAGCTGAAAAAATCCTCGCTGTGAAGCAGATCTTTCTCAAATACCATGAAATAGGTCTGTATATATCTGGGGCGGTAGCCGTAGGGGCACAGTCCCGAGCCGTTGGCTTCGCCGTGAACGCTCAGTCCCCAGTAGTCCTTGCTGCGGCTCTCCATCTCTTTGTAAATGTCTGCAAAGGGGTAAAAGGGGCCGAAAAAAGAGTCGTTGAAAAGGGTGAGGGAGTCGTATTTTGCAAGCTCCTCTCTGCCGCATATCTCAGTTATGCCCTGCTGCCATGCGCCGATGTCAAAGCCCTTGTTTTCACGGATTACCACCTTGTCGGCAATGCTCTCAAACATCTTTACAGCATTTTCGTCCGCCTTGCCGTTGGCAATCACAATGAGCCTGTCAAGGCAGGGGCGGATATCTTTCAGCATATATTCGACATATCTGTCGGCAACGCCGTCTTTATCGTAGAACAGGAAAATTCCCAGTCTTTTTTCAGCCATTTTTATCTCCATTATTCCGTAAATTCGTAGGTCACAGGCTCATAAACCGCCTGCGTGCCGCTGTTTACCATGGTAAAGGTTATCTTGTCCCCGGCGCTTATGCCGTCCGGTATCCACAGGGTAAAGCCGGTTCGCAGCAGCCCATCGCCGAACTTGTCAGCAACGCCCTTTTTCTCAAAGCCGTATGAACAGCGGTATTTTTTGCCGTTTACCTCTGCAATAAGGTCGGTAAGAGGTGTGTTTGATTCAAAATCAGCCGCCCAGCCCGATATCTGCAGCATATCCATATAGGATTTTGCCTTGCTGAGCGAGATCGTGTTGCCCTCCGCCTGATCTTCTATCCACATACCATTGCTGCCTATCCATTCATCTGAGGTCTGGGCGGGAAGAGTGGCAAAGCCGTCATATTCGCCGCTGTCGGTATAGCTTTCGGCAGGGATCTTTGGCGAAAGGGTGAGAACAGAGTCTATAAAACGCTCGCTGCATCCGAAAATTACCACATCAGGGTCATACGCACTGTCGGCAGCGTAATTTACGGAACGTATTCTCGTGCTCATTACCTCTGAGAAGTTTTCGCACAGGTAAGTGGGCATATTTCTGTGAGCCGCCCACTGGCTGTCGCCGTAGATATACAGCTTTCTGCTTTCAGGAAGGCTGTCGTTCACAAAATACGCAGGGGGATATGCCTTAGCATTCATCTCGGAAGTTGAAGATACCACGCTGTTCATAGCGGCATAAACGCTGCCCTCAGCCACTTCCTCAGATGATTTTTCCCACTCTGCCACAGGCGTTTTTTCGGGCTTCAGAACATCGGGGCTTCCCAGCATTGCGGAAAATTCTCCCTGATATTCGCCCTGACCGAATGTTACGCTGACAGGCTCTCCGTAATCACAGCCATATTCTTTCATCTGCGAAAGAATATAGCTGTAAGCGTTATATGAACCAAACTGGTTCCAGTGGGTGTCGGTCTTTAAGTAAAGCTGCCCCGCTTCCTTTGCAGGGATAAGTCCGTCTTTTACGTTTATCACCTTTACATCGGTGTTTGCCTTTATATAATCGGTAAGGATATCTGCGGCGGTAGTTCCAACAGTGTAGTCGCCGTCTGCCATATATTCGGGATATACAGTCGCCTTGCTTGGGGTGATAACAAGAAAATATTCCTTGCCCATGGACTTGTAGTAGTCGTTTATCCTCTGCTGATTGTGGGCGATAGTCTCAAGCATCTTGTCGTCAAGGGGATAGCCGCCCTTTACCAGCTCAAGGTTATGGTCGGGAGTGTAGAACATCCAGCCGTCCTTGCCGAAAACCACTCTTTCGGAAGAGCTGAGACCGAAGCCGTTTACCATGATATTTGAATAGACTTTCATCATATCGTCACGGAAGCCCAGATGATCCTCGAACCAGTCAGCCAGCTCATAGAAAAATTCCTTGTTGAACTTCCTGTCTTCGTCCAGAGCGCTCGGAAATGCCGCCAGCGTTCTGTTTTCGGTGTCGGAGGTAAGCTTTCCGTAATTCAGCGAAATAACAGGTATCACAAGTGCGGCGCAGAATGCGGAGGTAAATATTATATTAAGCTTTTTATTCATAATATCTCCCCCTTAGAAATTAAAGTAAATGAAAGGATTGTAGCTGCTGCTTACCGCAAATGAGCAGGATATTGCCAGCAGTACAAGGCAGATGACCCTTGTGCATATCTCTGCCGCCAGCTGTGCCTTGGGATTTTCGGGTATCTTTTTCCTTACAAAGCCTGCAACGGGCATACAGAAGACGATGCCAAGCACCGCAACAAGTGCATAGCTGCCTATAAGGTTCAGCGATGCTGTGTCCGCAAAGGCGTTGCCGTTAAGGCAGAACATGGAGCGGATATAGGAAAGACCCATTTTAAGTCCCGGCGCACGGAAAACTACCCAGCCGAACATTACGCACAACAGAGTAAATATGCGGTACAGCACCCTCTGCCATGTGTGAGCAAGCTTTTTGGGTATTCCCGTAAGCTTTTCAAAGGTAAGGAGCACAAAGTAGAAAAAGCCCCATGCCACATAGTTCCAGCTTGCGCCGTGCCATATTCCTGTGAGCATCCATACCACAAAGAGGTTGAACACCAGTCTGCCCTTGGAGCTTACTCTTGAACCGCCCAGAGGGAAATATACATAGTCCCTGAACCATGTTCCCAGAGAGATGTGCCATCTTCTCCAGAACTCGGAAACGGAAGCCGAGCAGTAGGGATAATTGAAGTTTTCATCAAAATGAAAGCCGAACATAAGTCCCAGACCTATTGCCATATCGGAATAGCCCGAGAAATCAAAAAGTATCTGGAGCGAGTAGCAAAGGGCGCAGAACCACGCCATTGCTGCGGATACGCCCGAATAATCGGTCAGCTCGAAAGCCTTGTCCGCCGCTGCCGCCGCCAGATTTGAAAGTATAAGCTTTTTTGAAAGGCCGTAGATGAACCGCTTTATGCCCAGCGAAAAATCATCGAGAGTTTCTTTCCTGTTTTTTATCTCATTAGCCACCGTCTCATATCTTACAATAGGGCCTGCAATGAGCTGAGGGAAGAAAGTGATGTACAGCGCCACGTTAAGGGGATTTTTCTGCACAGAGCCGTTGCCCCTGTAAACGTCAATAACATATGACATCGCCTGAAAGGTAAAGAAAGATATGCCTATGGGCAGCACGAATTTTGTCAGCGGGAATGTGGTGCCGAACAGCGCATTCACGTTGGTTATGGTAAAATTCAGATACTTGTAAACAAAGAAGATCGACACGTTCCACAGCACCATAAGGGTAAGATATCCGTGAGCCGCACGCTTGTTGTCCCTGAATTTATCCACAGCCAGACCGAAAAGCCAGTTTGCCATAATGGATATGAGCATTATGAAAATGAACTTAGGTTCGCCCCAGGCATAGAAGATAAGGGACATTATCAGCAGGAAGATGTTCTTGAATTTTCTGTCCAGCAGATAATATCCTGCCAGTGTTACGGGCAGGAATGCAAACAGGAATATGGGCGATGAAAAAAGCATTTATTTATGTCCTCCGTTTGTTTTTAATAGACTGCTTTCGCTTCCTTAAAAGCTTTCAGCCTTTTTGAAGCAGGAAGATCCATTACGGACATATCCAGCTTTTTGTTTGCAAGATGAACAGCCAGATGCTTTTCAAATATCTCCTTTTCGGAAGGGTCTGAAAGCCTCCAGCGGATATATTCGGGGTCCATCATGAACTTGAATGGGATAAGATAGTTCATTGCAAAGAAATTCAGATACATGGGGTCAACCTCGGGAGCCTTTTCCTCCACCGTGTGGGCAGAGCCGTAATAGGAGGGGCTTTTTACCATGGTGTGAGCCTTTCTGCCCCAGAACATGGCCTCTACGCAAACGTTTGAGCCTATGGAGAATATCTCCTCGCAGGAAAGTATAAAGTCAATGGTGGAATGATCCTTTTTGTCCACGCACATTGAATACTTGGGATATTTAGCGCCGTATGGGTCAAAGGGGTGCATTCTTATGAGCATATTGTTGGTGCCGTACTTACGAGCCAGCCTGTACAGCAGCTCGCTGTCGTTAAAGCCCGACTGCGCCTGAAATATTTCCACCACCGCATAGCCCAGCGCAGCGCCGCATCTTACCTCGGGCCTTGTGCCGTACTTATCCAGCATATCCATTTTTTCGGGGCGCAGCAGCAGTGCCAGCAGCTCCTTTGGGGACATTATGTTCCTGTAGCCCTTCATCTCGGACTGAAATTTCTTGAATCTTACTTCCGTGGTGTTGCCGCCGTGCAGGCTCCGGGTGTCCATAAAAGCGGTCTTCATATAAACAGGCTCTCTGAAGCAGCCCATTTCATAATGAAGCACGGGGATATTGAACTTTGCCGCCGCTGCGGAAAGGCTGGGATTTGCGCTCAGCACGCAGAAAGCCTCGATAGGCTCGCTGTAATTTGCCTTTATGTCCTCGATCTGCCTTGTGATATCCTCCACAAGCGGCTCATAGGGCGCACGGAGAATGTGCAGATAAGCGTCAAGATATGAGCCTGTCTCCTTTACCAGATCGTCGATTATCTTTTTATTCACGGCATAGCCCTTGAAATGCTTGAAATCCTTGCTGTGGGGAGTTTCATACCAGAGATGCTCTTTTATAAAATCAGCGTCATATGCGGCACGCTCGCCCATTTTGATAAAATCCTTGAGAGATGACTTTACATATATCTCCTGACCCATTATAGGCCAGTCGTGATGCTTTGCCATATCCAGACCCTTAAAGAAAAACCAAGTATATGGCGCTTCCGAGTAGGTGGACATATTAAAAATAAAGGGGATTATCATCTTGTGATTGTCCTTTCATCATATCCTGTAGTATTTTTCTCCGATCTGTTCGCACTTCTTTTTGCGCATAGCCTCCCATAAGCCGTGGGGGAGTATGGCTTTGGCAACGTCCTTGAACCGTGAGCGGCTCAGGCGGACGAATATCTTTCCGCTTGTTGTTTTCGGCTCACGCAGACCTTTTGCCTTTTTGACTTCTCCGAAAGTGCCGTCAAAGGAGCGGCAGGCGCTTATGAATGCGGTGGAGCTGGGCGCCCAGCCCACTGCGGGTGAAAGCAGCTGATGATATTTTTTCATCGTCTGGCTGTAAAATGCAAATTCCGATGCGGCATACTGCCTGTTCATTATGGTAGCGGGATAATAGCCTGCGTCCTGCACGGCAATGGAATACAGACGCTCAATGGCGTTCATTAAAGAACCGTCAGGGGGAGCGGGCTCAGTGGGAAAGTCGGAATACTTCCAGTTTATCTTTGCAAGCTTCTCCATAGCCTTTGCCCTGAACCAGAAGACTGTTCCCAGAGGTGCCACAGGCGGCTTGTTTTGGGCTATGGGCACATTGAAGCCGTACTTTTTCACAAGGTCGCATACCATCTCATAATTTTCGCCCCAGTCGCCGTCAGCAAAGCGGAAATATGCGGCATGGGTCGGTGGAGGAGGAGAAGCGATGCCAAGGTGTGGGTCAGTGTCAAAAAGCTCAATAACGTTGTTTACATAGTCGGAGGTAATAGCCGTGTTGTCAAAGCAGGTCTCGGAAAAAGCAGAGCCTACACATTCGTAGCTGCCCCTTGCGCCGATGCCCTTTTTGTCGTGCATAAAGCATATATAGTCATATCCGCCGTTCAGGATAACGTCCCTGCCGCCGATAAGCAGAGCGGAAACGTCTCTTCCCGTGTTTTCAATGGGGATAAAGGTTATCTTGTATTTTTTGGAAAGCTCCGCAGTCATTTCCCTGAAAAGCTTTTCCTTTTCCTCGGAGCCTACTGTGAAATAGATATCCGTGCCTGCGGGGAAGCTTTCAAGGTAGGGAATATATTTTGTGAAAATATCCGTGTAATAGGCGTGGAAAATAACAGCTATCCTGCTGTTTGTCACATGGCTGCTGCGGTCATACGGAAGTATCTCTGTAAGCCCCAGCATATGGTGAAGATCGTACTGGTTTACAGTTCTGATAAGGTTCTCCCAAATCATATCCGTGTCATAATCGGTGTGATCCTTAACGTATGCCAGTACCTTTGCAGGCTCAGTGCTGTTCATGCAGTCGGTGTAATGGCTGAGAGGGCTGCTGAATATCCTCTTTCTGAAATAAGGAATTTTCAGCCTGCTTATCTGGTCATAAGCGTTATGGATAGTAGGAGAGGGGCTTGCTCCCCTGTACTCGCCCCTGTCGAGGGAATAGGAAACAAAGCCCGCATTGGTCATATCATAGGAAAACTGCAGCTCGCCGATGTAAACAGCGTCGGTATAGTTGTTTACGGGTGCAAGCTCCTGCCAGTATCTTGCAAATTCAATGCTGTGCAGGCATTTGCTGCGGATAACACGGAAATTGCTGATTATAGCGTCGGGACGGCAGCCCCAGGGAAGCGTCCTGTTCAGATACACCTTTTCTTCCGGGTCGCCGTAGCTCATCTGCAGTCCCCAGAAGTCGCAGCTCACGTTTTCAACCTCGGCAAAAAGCTCTTTCAGAGGGCGCAGAGGACCATATACAGTGTTGTTTGTAAGGATAAGCTCGTCATATTCCTTCAGCCCGTCATAACCGATATATTCGATGCCGTCCTTGTAAGCCCAGGCGTCAAAGCCCTCGTTTTTTCTTACGAACATATCATCGCATACGTCCGCAAGGCGGTCTCTGCTTTCGGGAGCCAGCTTGCCGTTTATGACCACAAGAATATAGTCGCATACTGTGCGCAGCTCTTTCAGATTGTAGAAGTTGTATTCATCGGCGATGCCGTCTTTGTCGTAAAAGAACAGGATACAGGCACGTTTCATTTGCAGTAATTTCCTTTCAAGCTTTGCAGATCAAAGTTCTCCGCAGTTTTTCAGTATTATGTCTATCTTTTCCCTGCTGCCCCATACAGCGGGTGAATCGTATGGACGGTCGGGGAATGCACCGTAGTTCAGCTTTATCTTGAAGTTATGCTCTTTGATGAATTCCTCCACCTTGTCGGCGAGGGCTACAGGCTTACCCGAGCAGCAGTTGATGATGCCCGTTACCTCGCTCTGAGTAACGGCAGCGCTTATCTGGTCGGCAAGCCCCTCAATGGTGATAAAGTCATACTTGTTCTTGCCCGATGTGAAGGGGAAAGTCTCCTTGCCGTCAGCTTCCGCCTGGCATATCTTTGAGAAGATGGAGTTGCCGTGGATATCGTCGCCGATGATGTAGTAAGCTCTCAGCCACTGCATCACAGCGTCGGGATGATCCTTGAAAAGCACCGCCATAGCCTGCCTGAGGGCATTCTTTGCAATGCCGTAATAGCTCAGGGGATTGCAGGGTGTGTTTTCATCTATCATACCCTCGTGATAGCCTGCCTCGTGCATGGTTCCCATTACCGCAGCCTGCTTTAGACCGCCGTCCAGCATATTCCTGAGAAATTCCATATGCTTGGGGAGATATTCTATGTGGCGTGGGCTGTTGTGCTTAAAGCCGTCCAGCCATGCCATATGGAGAAGAACATCGGGTGAGCCGAGCTTTGCGAAAATATCCTTATCGCCCGAGAAAATGTCGCATACTATCTGCTCCGAAGCGGTGCAGCCTTCGATGGGACGAATATCAGCCGCAATTACGTAGCAGTTCCTTTTCATAAGCGCATTGACTGCAAACCTTCCGATATAGCCGCCTGCGCCTGTTACCAGGACCTTTAGCTGTCTGCTGTTTTCCATATTTACAGATATCCTTTCATCGCTTATTTTTTCATATAGGCGTCGCATACCTTGTCGGTAGGGCCGTCCATTACAAGATTGCCCTTTTCAAGCCATACGCACCGTGTACAAAGGTTTCTTACCTGATTTATCGAGTGGGAGACAAAAAGCACCGTGGTGTTGTTTGCCATCATGTCGGAAATACGCTTCTGGCATTTCTCCTGGAATTTGTAGTCGCCTACCGCCAGCACCTCGTCAACAATGAGTATCTCGGGCTTGACGGTGGTGGCAATGGAAAAGCCCAGACGGGCCTTCATGCCTGAGGAATAGTTTTTCAGGGGCACGTCAATGAAATCTCCCAGCTCGGAGAATTCGATTATCTCCTGCATATGTTCGTTGATGTAGTCCTGAGAAAATCCCAGCAGATAGCCGTTGAGGAAGATATTCTCCCTGCCGCTCAGGTCGCCGTTGAAGCCTGCGCCGACTTCGATAAGGGGGGCAACAGTGCCCTTTACGCTTACCTTTCCCGAGGTGGGCTTCATAACGCCTGCAATTATTTTAAGCATTGTGCTCTTGCCGGAGCCGTTAAGACCCACAAGTCCCACCACCTCACCTCTGCTTATGCTGAAGCTTACGTTGTTCAGGGCGGTGAACTCGGTGTACATGAGCTGATGCTTCAATATTTTTATGGCGTATTCCTTTATGCTGTCTATCTTTTCCTTGCTGATGTTGAAGACCATGGAAACGCTGTCAACATCAATAACAGTATCTTTTCCCATGAAAAGCTCCTTATATGTGAAGAATAAATCTATCCTGAGTCTTCTTGAAGAACAGCACGCCGATAAGCAGAATGCCTATGCCCATGCCGCCGCAGAGAAGATTTTCCCGCAGAGTGGGGAGAGTGCCGTATATTATAAGCCCTCTGAACATCTCAATATAATGATAAAGAGGATTGAGACGGATTATGTTCTGCACCATTTCGGGCACAGACTCAAAGGGGTAGAATATAGGCGTAAGGTACAGCCACATTGTGAGCAGAACGCCGTAAAGGTGCTTGATATCCCTGAAAAATACGTTTATTGCCGAGAGAACAAGTCCCAGTCCCGTGGAGAACACGAACACATACACCATCGGCAGCCAGAAGAGCAGCATAGTCCACCGCAGGGGCAGATGAGTGCAGAACATAACGATTATCAGCGCCAGCAGCGAGAAGAACATATTCACCAGCGCCGCAATGGAGCTTGAAAGGGGGAAAACGTACTTAGGAATGTATATTTTCTTTATCAGTGACGAGTTTGACACCACCGAGTTAAGAGATGTCTTTGTGGCTTCCGAGTTATAGTCATAAAAGAGCCTGCCGCACATCAGGTATATGGGGAAGTTCTCTATCTGGTTCTTGAATATTGTGGAAAAAACCATGGTAAGAACTATCATGGTGAGCAGGGGATTGAGCAGGCTCCACAGCATACCCAGATAGGATTTCCTGTACCGCAGGGATATCTGGTTCTTTGCCAGATATACTATCAGGTCCTTATATTTTTTAAAGGTCTGAAAATAAGCTTTCAGCATTCGGAGCCTCCGTTAAAATGAAAAGCCCAGGTCAGCAAAACGGGGATTTTTCTTGTCCTTTTCGCTGAGAAGTATTTCCATATCTGCGGGGATATTCCAGTCAACGCCGATGTCGGGGTCGTTCCACATGATGCCGCCCTCGTCGGTGGGGTCATAGAGCCGTGTGCACTTGTAAGCAAATGTGGCAGTGTCGGTAAGAACCACAAAGCCGTGAGCAAAGCCCTCGGGGAGATAGAACTGCTTCTTGTTTTCCTCAGAGAGAAGAACACCGTACCACTTGCCGTAGGTCTCGCTGTCCTTTCTCAGGTCAACAGCCACGTCATAAACCTCGCCCTCCAGGCATCTTACCAGCTTGCCCTGAGGGTTCTGCTTCTGGAAGTGCAGACCTCTCAGTACACCCTTTTTGGACTTTGACTGATTATCCTGCACAAATTCGGCGGGAGTGCCGTCCAGATGCTTTATATAAGGCTTGAACTCGTCGTTGTATGTCTCCATGAAATAGCCTCTGTTATCGCCGAATACAGTAGGCTCGATAACGTAAAGGTCTTTGATGCCTGTTTCAATAAAAGTAAACTTTCCCATTTTTTGCACCTCACTGCCTGTTGCCGTACATTTTTTCGTAGTAGTTCTGATACTCGCCGGAGATTATCTCTTCCCACCAGTCCTTGTTGTCAAGGTACCACTGAATGGTCTTTTTGATGCCGTCCTCGAACTTTGTTTCGGGGAGCCAGCCCAGCTCATTGTGTATCTTTGTGGGGTCGATAGCGTAGCGCATATCGTGACCCTTTCTGTCGGCAACGTAGGTGATAAGGCTCTCGGGCTTGCCAAGCTCACGGCAGATTATCTTAACAATGTCGATGTTCTTCATCTCGTTATGGCCGCCGATGTTATATACCTCGCCCACTCTGCCGTTGTGGATAATAAGGTCGATAGCCTTGCAGTGATCCTCGACATAAAGCCAGTCACGTACATTCTCGCCTGTGCCGTAAACGGGCAGAGGCTTGTCAGCCAGAGCGTTTGCGATCATCAGAGGGATAAGCTTCTCGGGGAAGTGATAGGGGCCGTAGTTGTTGGAGCAGCGTGAAATGGTGGCAGGCAGTCCGAAGGTGCGGTGATATGCCATTACCAGCAGATCGGCGGAAGCCTTTGATGCGCTGTAGGGGCTTGATGTGTGGATAGGTGTCTCTTCGGTGAAGAAAAGGTCGGGGCGGTCAAGGGGAAGATCGCCGTAAACCTCGTCTGTGGAGACCTGATGATAGCGCTTGATGCCGTACTTGCGGCAGGCGTCCATCATAGTCTGTGTGCCCATGATGTTTGTTTCAAGGAACACGCCGGGATTTTCGATAGAGCGGTCAACATGGCTCTCAGCAGCGAAGTTCACCACAATGTCGGGGTGTTCCTCCTCAAAAAGCTTGAAAACAGCCTCTCTGTCGGTGATAGATGCCTTTACAAAGCGGAAATTTGGGTTGTCCATAACGCTTTTGAGCGTGGAAAGATTGCCCGCATAGGTAAGGCAGTCAAGGCAGATTATCCTGTAGTCGGGATATTTTTTCAGCATATGGAAAATGAAGTTGGAGCCTATAAAGCCTGCTCCGCCTGTTACGATAATGGTCATATTCTTTTCCTTCCTTATATTCTGTAGTAATTGTCAAAAACGGTCTTCCAGTCGGGTGACGAAAGTCCCGTGACTTTTTCTGCTTTTGATATGTCCAGCACGGAATATGTCGGACGTGCTGCGGGGCTTGGGTAATCGGAGGTGAGACAGTGGGATACCTGCGCCTCTATCCCGGCCTGCGAAACAATGTGGCAGGCGAATTCATATTTTGTGCAGCAGCCCTTTCCCGAAACGTGATATGTTCCGTATCTGCCGCTTTTTATCAGCAGCAGGATATATCTCATAAGCTCCTCCGTGCAGGTGGGGCAGCCTGTCTGGTCGCTCACCACTTTAAGGGAGCCGTCACGCCGTGCCTTGTTCTGTATGGCTGTAACGAAGTTGGAGCCGTATCTGCCGTAAAGCCATGAGGTGCGGACGATGTAGTGCTTATGGGTGATGCTGCGCACATATTCCTCGCTCATAAGCTTTGAGCGCCCGTAAATGTTTATGGGCGAGCAGCTGTCCTCCTCGCTGTAGGGGGAAGTGCCCTTGCCGTCAAATACAAAGTCAGTGGAGAGCTGAACAAAGTCCGCTCCTGCCTCAGCGGCGGCGGTGCATATGAGCCTTGCGCCCTCCGCATTTATCCTGTATGCTTTCTCGGGAGCGGTCTCGCACATATCAACGTTGGTCATGGCTGCACAATTTATCACAGCATCGGGACTGTACTTTTTCATGGTGCTGCGTGCCGCTTCAATGTCGGTAATATCCAGTTCTTTTCTGCCCAGAGGGATAATATCGAACTCCCCCGAGCTGAGGCGGACGGCGGAGTTTTCGGCAAACTCCCTGCCCAGCTGACCTCCTGCTCCTGTAACGAGAACTTTCATCAGTATATATACTTTCCTTTCGCAACGTTTAAAAGGTGAGCGCCGTAGGAGGATTTGCCGTATCTTTCGGCGGACTCGGTAAGCTTTTCTTTGGTTATCCAGCCGTTTTTGTAAGCAATTTCCTCAATGGCGGAAATTTTTATTCCCTGACGCTTTTCAATCATGCGAACAAAGTCGCCTGCGTCAATAAGGCTGTCCATTGTGCCTGTGTCCAGCCATGCAAAGCCTCTGCCCAGAATCTTTACGTCAAGGTCGCCCTTTTCAAGGAATATCCTGTTAAGGTCGGTTATCTCAAGCTCTCCTCTGGCGGAGGGCTTCAGGTTCTTGGCGTATTCAACCACCCTGTTATCGTAGAAATACAGACCTGTAACAGCATAATTGGACTTTGGCTCCTTGGGCTTTTCTTCAATGGAAACAGCCTTGCCGTCCTTGTCGAACTCCACTACGCCGAAGCGCTCGGGATCCTCCACAAAGTAGCCAAAAACGCTGGCACGGTGATTTTCCTCTGCATTGTGTGCAGCTTCCTTGAGCATTTTTCCGAAGCTGTTGCCGTAGAAAATGTTATCTCCCAGCACCATGGCGCAGCAGTCGTCCCCAATGAACTCCTCGCCCAGAATGAACGCCTGAGCAAGACCGTCGGGAGAGGGCTGTACCTTGTAGCTGAGCCTTATTCCGTAGCTTGAACCGTCACCCAGCAGCTTTTCAAAGTTGGGGAGGTCGGTGGGGGTGGATATGATAAGTATGTCTCTTATTCCCGCCAGCATAAGGGTGGAAAGGGGGTAATATATCATTGGCTTGTCGTAGATGGGAAGGAGCTGCTTTGAGGTTATCATTGTAAGGGGATAGAGCCTTGTGCCCGATCCGCCTGCGAGGATTATGCCTTTCATTCGTATCGTCCTTTCATATTATCGGCACAGGTTAACAGAAATTTTTTGCTTAACAAAAACGGTTTGCTGTTCAACAGAAAACCAGCTGACCTGCGGCGGTGAGAAAATTCTGCTTTAAAAATCCGTGTTTTATCAGCAGATAAATCCTGCCAAGCTTGTTGTGATTTGGGATATCGGTGTATATTTCCAGGCATTTCCTTGCCTCATCGGGAAGAATGTCCCTGTAGGTGTCAAGGAAATTTTTTGCCTGTGTATAGGTTATGCTGACCCTTTTTTTGGTTTTCATACGCTGGGAGACTATCTTTGCCGCTCCCGCAAGGCTCCTGTTGTTCACCGCCCCCAGCTGATTGTTCCCGTGCTGGCGGTACCTGATGGTAGGGGTATCAACAAAGCCGATCTTTCCGAATGCCGCTGCAGCCATGGCGAACCACCAGTCGTGCATAAGCATATTTTTGGCGTCAATGCCCTTTACAAGCTCCAGCAGCGGACGGTTCATCATAGCGGTGCAGCCCGTAACATTGTTCTGCGCCGCCAGCCTGTTAAGGGTGTTGGCTTTTGGGTCAAGCCCCTGAAACACCGTGAACCTGCTGTGGGTGATGTTAAGCTCACCGTCAGCAATGGCAAGCTCCGTGTGAACAAGGAGAGGAATATTGCCGTTTTTGGCTTCCAGCTCCTTCATCTTTGCAAGTGTGAGCTTTACCTTGTCTTTCTCCCAGAAATCGTCCTGGTCGGAGAACATGACATATTCCGACTGAGCATATTGGAGCATGGACATAAAATTTGCCTGAGCCGAGCCTGTGGGCACAGCATTTTTGTGTGCGGATATTTTGTCGGGATATTTTTGGGCATAGCCGCTTATTATTTCAAAGGAGCGGTCTTTTGACATATCGTCGCAGATAATAAGGTGCCAGTCCGTTTCCGACTGGGCGAGGATAGAGTCTATCTGCTCCGCAACAAATTTTTCGCCGTTATATACCGCCATGAGGATATCAACCATATTAAACTTCTCCGTTCATGCCTCAAAATGGCATAATTACAGATTATACTTTTTCATTATAGCATTTGCGTCAATGAATGTCAAGCAAACAGCCTAATGTTAACGCCGAATTGGCAGACAGCAATACATCTTTCCCCTTGAATTATTTTGTGCAGTATGCTATAATATTCCTGACATTATCACGAAAGGCGGGGTGGCTGTGCCAAAAGCAGCAGGCATAAATCAGAAGCTGAAGCTTTTGTATATGGCAAAAATATTCGAGGAAGAGACCGATGAGGAGCATATGCTCACCATCTACGACATTTGCGACAGGCTCAGCAAGTACGAGATAAATTCCTCCCGAAAGGTGGCAGCCGAGGATATCGCTCTGCTCACCCAGTTCGGCATGGATATCATCACCGACCGCTCAAAGCGCTCCGCCAGATATTATCTTGGTCAGCGCCGCTTCGAGATACCAGAGCTGAAGCTCCTTGCGGATTCGGTAAGCTCCGCACGGTTCATCACCGAGAAAAAATCACGCTCGCTTCTCAAAAAGCTGGAAGCTCTGGCAGGCAGGTTCAGGGGGCAGGAGATAAACCGCCGTGTGTATGTTGCCAACCGTGTAAAATCCGGCAACGAGATGATATACATCAACATCGACGTGATTTCTCAGGCTATAGACGAGGGCAGGCAGATAAAATTCCGCTATTTTGACTATACTGTTGACAAGAAGAAAAAGTACCGTGAGGGTGCAAGAGTTTGCTCCCCCTATGCCCTGACATGGAATGACGGCAACTATTATCTTGTGGCGCACTACGAAAAATACGGCGGAGACCTTTCCAACTTCCGTGTGGACCGCATGGAAGGCGTGCAGATGACCGATGAAAAGTCAGTGCCCATGCCCGAGGATTTCGACCTTGCGGAATATGCCAACACCAGCTTTTCCATGTTCAGCGGAGCCGAAAGCACAGTAAAGCTCAGCTTTGACGAAAGGCTTGTCAACGCCGTTATCGACAAATTCGGCACGGATATCATAATGATACCCGACGGAAACGGCAGATTTACAGTAAACACAAAGGTAAAAACAGGCGCTGCCTTTTACGGCTGGCTTTTCCAGTTCGGCGCAGGAGCGCAGATAATGGCTCCCGAAAATATCCGCAGGGAGTTCGGAGAAATGCTTGAAAAGGTAAGCACTTATTATACGAAAGAAGTAATGAAATGATAAACGTATTATTTGCAGGAGACATTGTAGGCAGCAGGGGCTGCGATTTTGCCGAGGACACCGTAAGGCGGCTCAAGGGCAAGGAGAAAATAGACATAGTTATAGTAAACGGCGAAAATTCCGCCGACGGAAACGGCATCACCAAGCGTTCCATGGAGCAGATATTCAGCTTTGCGGACGTTATCACCACAGGAAACCATTGCTTCAGGCGCAAGGAGTTCACCGAGTATTACGATATCAAGGAAAATCTGCTGCGCCCTGCCAATTATCCCGACGGCGTGGCAGGCCACGGCGTATGCGTGCTTGATATGGGTGCGTACAGCTTTGCAGTCGTAAACCTTATGGGCACAGCGTTCATGGAGCCGCTGAACAACCCCTTCGAGTGCATCGACAGGCTCCTTGAGGATATCCACACCCCCAATATCCTTGTGGATTTCCATGCGGAAGCCACCTCGGAAAAGAAAGCCATGGGCTTCTATCTGGCAGGCAAAGTGTCCGCCGTCATAGGCACACATACCCATGTGCAGACCGCCGACGAGATAATACTTAATGACCACACAGGATACATCACCGATGCGGGAATGTGCGGCGCAGAGCTTTCCGTGCTGGGTGTAAAGAGCGAGCTTGCCATTGAAAAGCAGCGCTTCAAGTGTCCCGTGCGTTTTACCGAGTCGGATAATCCTCCGTTTTTCTGCGGCGTGCTTATGACCATAGATGAAAAATGCGGCAAAATGCACAGTATTAAACGTTTAATGATTAGGTAAACCGTCATAAATTCGGCGGGAGTATTGCAAAAGCGGCTTTTATAGTGTATAATCAAGCTATATAAAGATAAATTTGGAGGTTACGGATATGGAAGTATTGAGGGTATCTGCAAATTCGTCTCCCAGCTCTGTTGCAGGCGCTATTGCAAGCGTTATGCGCACAAGCGGCGAGGTTGAGGTTCAGGCGGTAGGAGCAGGTGCGGTCAATCAGGCCGTCAAGTCCATTGCCATAGCAAGAGGGTATCTTGCACCTGTGGGCATTGATCTTGTAAGCATTCCCGCTTTCGGCAGCGTTATCATCGCCGATCAGGAGCGGACGGCAATGCGCTTCATATGCGTCAACAGATAATATACATAGTAAAAAATGTCCCGTGAGGCTTATGCTTCACGGGATTTTTGCTTATCCTATATTTTTCAGTATCTTTTCCACATCTCTCTGCCTGCCGAGGACTATGGCGTGGTCGTCCTTATCAAACACGTATTCGGCGGTGGGGATAGTGATAAGCTCGTCACCCTTTTTGATGGCAAGTATATTGAGATTATATTTATTGCGTATATTCAGCTGTATGATGCTGTGGCCGCTCCAGCTGCTGATAATGGGTATCTCATAAATTCCCGTATCGTCGGAAAGCTCTATAAAATCAAAGATGTTTGACACGCTGTACTGCACTGCCAGCTTTTCCGCACGGTCACGCTCGGGATATACTACCTCGTCTGCGCCGTTTCGTGCAAGGAACTTTGCGTGTATTGCTGTGCTTGCTTTGCTGACTACTTTTTTTGCTCCCAGCTCTTTGAGCTGGCTTGTTATTTCAAGGCTTGCCTGAAAGTTGCTTCCTATGCACACAAAGCAGATATCAAAATTTCCCACGCCAAGGCTTCTCAAAGCCTCTTCCTTTGTGCAGTCGGCTATTTTTGCGCTGCAGGTGCTGTGCATTACGGCACGGATATTGTCCTCGTTATTATCAACGACCATTACGTCGTTCCCAAGCTCGGCAAATTTTGCGGCAAGATGATTGCCGAATCTTCCAAGACCGATTATAAGTACAGAACGCATAGATATTCTCCTTTTTGTATCATCAGTTTTTCAGAAATTCCGTCAGCAGACGGATATATTTATCAGGCTGTTCATTGAGAAACTGGGCGTGACCGCAGTTTGGTATGACTTTTTCACGGATATGGGGGATATGTTCTTTCAGCAGCTTGAATGATGCAGTGGGTATAGGCTCATATTCGCCTCTCAGGCTGATTATATCAACGCCGTCGGCGGTGATATTGCCAAGCTTATACTCATAGACCTGCCTGCACACGTTCTTTACCGTTATCTTTGATGTGCCGCTGTACATCATATCCACAACGCTTCTGTTGCCCTTGCCGAAAACCGTTTCTATCAGCTTGTCGGGGACTTTTCCACCCTTTCGCATATAGCCGATGCCGATATTGCACATCAACGCACACATATTGGAGTACAGAGCGCCCTTGTTCTGCACATACACGCCGTCAAGGAACACCTTGCTGACGGAAATTTTCTTTCTTGTGAGCAGATGGACGCATATGGTGGAGCCGAGGGACAGCCCGATAAGGGCATATACGCTGCCGTTTCGGTTTTGCTGTACATACTCTTCTATCTGCTCCGCCTCTTTATCAAGGGAAACAAAGTCGGGCGAACCGTCATAGTGACCGTCCAGCCTGCAAAGTACGCAGTGATAATTGTCTTTCAGTGCTTCGGCTACCTTTGAATAGCAGGTCTCGGCTGTGGTGCATGAGCCGTGAATGAATATAAGAGTGGGGGCATTTTTGCTGCCGTATTCCGCAAATTCCATATTGGTCTCCTTATCCTACGCTTATGGTCTCCTCGGGATTTCTCACGCCGCTGTATCGTTTGGTGTTGGTGAATATGAGCGCAAAGGAAACACTTCCCACTCTGCCGCAGTACATCATCAGCATGATTATGATGCGTGAAATGCTGTTCAGGTCACGGGTGATGCCTGTGGTCATTCCCACGGTATTTATCGCCGAAACTGCCTCAAATACCACGTCTGTGGGGTCAAGCTCGGGCTGTATGCCGCAGATGGCTGTAACGCCGATGACGATAAGGGTAAGGCTGAACGCTGCTACGGAAAGAGCTTTCTTGGGCATATCTTCTTCAAGCCGCCTGCCGAAAAGGTTGATGTCCTCATCGTTCCTCATGCTGGCAATCGCCGCAAGGAAAAGCACTGCCACGGTGACGGTCTTTACGCCGCCTGCGGTGGAGCCGGGGCTTCCGCCTATGAACATGTAGCAGATGGTAAGTATTGTCGATGCGGGGCTGAGAGCTGCCGTATCAACTGTGTTGAAGCCTGCGGTACGGGGGGTAACGGAGTTAAATAATGCCAGCAGAAGCTCTTCGCCGAAGCCCAGTCCTGCGGCGGTGTTATTATGCTCAAAGATGAAGAAAAGTGCTGTTCCGATAAGGGTAAGGGCTGCGGTCATGGAAAGGGCTATTTTGCTGTGGAGCCTGTATGAACGGAATTTCAGCTTATATTTTACGATATCGTCCCAGACCATAAAGCCTATGCCGCCCGAAAGTATAAGCAGGCAGGCGGTGATGTTCACCACGGGGTCGCTCCTGAACTCGCATAGTGAGGAATATGCGCCGTATTGGCCGTTAAGGTCAAAACCTGCGTTGCAGAATGCGGAGATCGCAAGGAAGGCCGAGTTGCCTATGCCCTGCAGAAGCCCCATTTTAGGTATGAACCGTGTGGATAGGAGCAATGCGCCTATGCCTTCGCAAATGAATGTTCCTGTGGCGATCTTTTTCACCATGCGTATTATTCCGCCAAGCTCGGGTTTGTTCACGCTTTCGCTCAGCACGCTGCGCTCTTTCAGACCGATCTTTCTGCCTGTTGCCAGTGCTGCCAGCGAGATTATGGTCATAAATCCCATTCCGCCTATCTGGATAAGGATTATCAGCACTATCTGCCCGAAAATCGTCCACTGGCTGAAAGTATCGTAAACTATCAGTCCCGTAACGCACGAGGCTGATGTGGCTGTGAACATTGCGTCCGCAAAGCGGGGCGGCTCGCCCTTAGATGCAAAGGGGAGCATCAGCAGACAAGTTCCGATGAGTATGAGTATAAGGTATCCTGCGGCGATTATCCTTGCCGAGGACATTCGTTTTACGGGGGAGTATTTTCCTCCTGTTATATCGTCAAGCAAATCCCTGAATCTGCTCACTTCAAGTCCTCCTTACTGACCTATTGCTATAATGAAAATTTTAGCACACACGGATTGAGTTGTCAATCGGTAAAACCGTTGCCATTCAGCTTTAATTCAAAAATGTAATTTTCGCACAAATAGTGGTGAAATAATCAAAAGAAAAATAGTTAAAGTATCTATCTTTTCTGCCGATATATAAGATAACGAGGTTTTTGCGGTAATTTTTGATAAAGGGGGATGTAAACATGACAGCACAAGTATTGGCAGGCGCAGCAAGCGCTTATGCGACATTTCAGACAGCGGAAGTTCGACAGGCTGATGTCAGCGACACAGCATCTTTGTCAGACATTATATCTTTGCAGTCCTCACAGGACAGGATCGAGAATACCTGCATAAAGGCATCTTCGCAGTCACATTCTGCGGTGCATGAGATACACAGTCTTAAAAAGCTTCCCGTATTTACCGAGCTTATGGGTTCAAAGCCCGAAACTTCCGCCGAAAAGGAGCCTGAGGCAGATGAATCGCTGCTGGGGGCTATTCTGGAGGAGCGCCTTGCCCATGTGGAGACTGCACGGAGAATGCTTGCTGATTTTTTCAGCGGCGATGAGACTGCCTGCGAAAATCATGACCTGCTGAAAATGTTTATTGACGGCGATGAGATAGACCTGACCACTGCTCACGGCATATTTGAGTCCCTGAGCGGCATGGACTGGACGGGTGAGGCATCTGCAAAGCGTATTTTTGACATTGCAAAGTTTTTTTCCGATGGTGACAGCGAAATGATGGACATGATGAGATCGGCTGTGCTTTCCGCATTTTCTCAGGTGGAGAGCAGCTTTGGCGGCAGCGGAAGCCTTCCGAAGCAGGCGTATGATATGCTGAACAGTGTAAATTCGCTTTTTGATAAGAACTGAAAACAGACCTCCGTGCGTGTGGTGCAGGGAGGTCTGTTCTTTTGTTTATATGATGACATATAAAAAAGTCGGACGCCATACGGTATCCGACTTTTATTTTTACTGTGCTACAAAGTTTTCGGGGTCAAGGTACTTGCCGTCCTTGCGTATCTCGAAGTGGAGGTGGTTTCCTGTGGAATCACCTGTGCTGCCCACATATCCGATAAGCTGACCTGCCTCGATATAGTCGCCTAACTCTGCGGCAAGCTCTGCCTGATGGGCATATACGGTAACATTTCCGTCGTCATTCTCGATAACGATGCAGTTTCCGTAGCCGCCGTTCCAGCCTGTGCCTGCATCGGTAACTGTTCCGCTTGCGGCAGCGTAAATGGGCGTGCCATAGGGAGCTGCTATGTCGATGCCCTTGTGGTTTCTTCCGTCGCCCTGGTGGGAGGAGATATATCCGCCGTCAACAGGCCATACATATTCGCCCGAACCGCTTGCGGTGATGAACTCGGGAGCGTCGTAGGGAATATCGGAAGCCTTTGCTGTGCCTATTCTGATTATCTCGGAAACAGGCTGCTCAACAATAATCGTATCAATGGTCTTTTTCCTGATAACGGTATCGTCTCTGTATGTAACAAGCTTTCTGGAAAGCTTCTCGCCGTCACGACCCTCTGTCTCGACTATGGTCTGTCCCTCGGGAAGCTCGGGATCTTCGATGGTGATGGTCTCGTGGGTGATGGTGCTTCTGAAAGTCTGCTCCTTGTTGCACTCTACCTGGAGATAGGGTACCTCGGATTCGATCTTGATAAGAGTTCCTACCCTGAGAATGCTGTTTTCAAGGTCATCGATGACCTGTCCGTTATATGTAGCGTAGCAGCTGCTCAGCTCTGCAAGGGTCATACCCTTGGCATCGGCGATCTTCCAGAGGTTGTCGCCCGGCTGTACTTCGTAATACTCGGGAGCTGCTTCGTTGCCTGTAAGTGTGGATATAACATCTTCGGGGTCAACAAGCTCTACGGGATCAACGTATTCCTCAAGGTCGTACTCGATATCCTTATCAAAGTTTATCTCGCTGTACTCGCCTGAGTCATAGGGCTGCTTTATTTCGTCAAGTGCTTCTTCGATAGAGGAATAATCCTCAACTGCTCCGATCACCTGACCGTCAACTCTTACGGCATAAGCCTTTACCTTGCCCTCAATGGCTTCGGGAATTGCTTCCTCTGTTTCGTGTTCGGATTCCTCGGGCTGCTTTTCGTCGTATTTCATGGAAATGCGGTCTTCCATCTTTGCTGCCAGTGTATTCTGGTCGATAACGGTATCGGCAGAAGCCAAAGGCTTGATGGAAAGGGTTGCGGTAACGTAAACATCGCCGTCGGTATCGTAATACTTTACTCTGTCGGCTACAACGCACTGAGCCTCGCCCAGAACCTCTTCGCCGCTTACAACGCCGACCTCAGCGCCATCATACTCGACGGAAACGCCGTAGTCGGTGGACATTACGGTATTTACGCAGAAAACAAGCAGTGCAATGGAGGCTGCGGGGAATGCGATGTTAAGGAAAGCCTTTGCGGAGCCGCCTTTTCTCTTTGCGGCAAGTCTGCTCTCTCTGAACTGCATAACTGCGGCACGCCATGCGCCGAATATCTTGGTTCTTCTTTTAAATGATGAAAGCTTTACGGCTGTATCCTCTCTGCGCTTTGCGGCGGAGGAGGAAGCCTTTGATGAAGCTGTTTTTATCAGATGTACAATGTTGCTTCCGAGAGGTGCAACGGTATTTTTTACGTATCTGCCCGCTCCGCAGATAAAAGCGGCAGCATATTTAACGGCAAGCTCTGTACAGCTGCAAACCAGCGCACCGACGTTTTCGGCGAAGGTAACGGGGGCCTTGAGCATGGGGACGAGCTTGTTCTGCTTTCCGTTGTTCATACAGCATCTCCTTTCTCTGTCTTTTGTACGAGATGTGGGATATTATAACATAAAATGCGTTCGGTTTCAACTGATTTCTTTTATCTTTGGCTTATGTGCCAAAATGTAACCGATTGCACTCTGTAACGCACAGCATATCGGAGAATTTGCAGGCTCTCACGGGTATGCCCCGACGTTCAAAAACGTTTAATAATTACAAAGCGGTTACACATTGTTACTATTATAACTCATTGACCGAAAAAATCAAGTGGTTTTTAGGAATATTGTACATTTGCACAGCTTGTTCGTCAAAATGCACATTTTATTTTAACTGAGATTATTGAATTTAGTGACAATTTTTCTCGCTATGTGTCGTATTTACGCCGATGTTCAAATTTTCTTTGTGTATTTTTTTTTCAGGCATAAATGCAGAAATGCCTTATTTTGCCGTTTTTCAGCCCCGATATGCGGAAAAATCAGTCTGTCCGGACATACTATATTATATAATTCTGCCTTGTGTTCCGCCTTGACAAGCCCGCCTGCTCGTGTTATTATTTATATATATGAATCCATATTTGCAAAGGAGAGAAATTACAAGTGCAGCAACAGGTTTTTCCCGTTCTGGGTGATGAAAAAGAGCTTCCGCTGTATGTGATAGGAATCGGTGTTGAATACAGGCAGTTTCCCATAAACCGCCCTTCAGGCTATGAATTTCCGCAGTTTCTCATTACCCGCAGAGGTGCGGGAAAAATTGTTATTAACGGCACAGAGCATGAGCTGACCAAGGATTCGGTCTGCTTTATCCCTGCGGGCTGTCCCCACAGCTATCAGGCGGTGTCTGAGCCGTGGGTGCTCAACTGGGTGTCCTTCAGCGGATATGAATCGGCTTCCCTGCTTGAAAAGTGGGGACTAAATCACTTTGCCGTTCACGGCGGTGGTGACCGTATGCAGCGCATCATCGGCAAGGCATACTATACTATTAAAAGTGACAAGCTTTACGGAAATCATTACGCTTCCGTTCATCTCTATGACCTGCTGATAGAATACCGCAAGCTGGCAGATAACCGTCAGTCGGAGCTTTCATCAGTGAACACTGCGGCTCTGGCAGATGTTCTTCAGTACATTGAGGACAACTATTTCCAGCAGATAAAGCTCAGCACTCTTTCGGATATTGCAGGCATCACTGAGCAGCATCTTTGCAGGCTGTTCAAGCGCAACTTCCGTATGCGCCCCATGGAATATCTGGCAAAGGTAAGGATACAGCACGCAAAGGAAATGCTGGTATTCTCCGACAAGAGCATCTCCGAGATCGCCGAGACTGTGGGATTTCCCGACAGCTCGTATTTCTCTGCGGTCTTTAAAAAGTATGAGCACATACCGCCTGTGGAGTACAGGAGCAAACTATAATAAGGAAGGCATATAAATGAATACACGCCCCAAAGCCACAGGCTGCATAGTTACCTATAATAATGCGGACAAGATAGAAAAAGTGGTCGCTTCCATTCTGGAGCAGACCCGTGACCTGGATTTCAGGCTGATAATATCGGACAATATGTCCGCTGACGGCACTGCGGATATCATACGGCAAAAATTCCCACAGGTGACTGTGGTGGAAAATCACGAGAACGGCGGCTTCGGCAAGGGCCACAACGCCGTCATGGATATGCTTGATTCAAAGTACCATTTTATAATAAACCCCGATATCTTTCTCACCAATGACGCAGTGGGGGAGTTTATTGACTATTTTGAGAGCCATGACGATGTTGTCATGGCGGTGCCCAAGCTTGTTTATGAGGACGGCACGGAGCAGTTCACCCCCAAGCTCACCCCCAGCGTGAAGTACATGATGGGCGGCAGGCTGGAGAAATTCGGCAACCCTTTCAAAAGGTGGCGTGACGAATACACCATGAGGGGGAAGAATGTGACTGAGCCTGTGGACTGCGGCTTCTGCTCGGGCTGCTTTATCTGCATAAGGACTGACATATTTAAAAGTATAGGCGGCTTTGACGAGAGATACTTCCTTTACAGCGAGGATGCAGACCTGACAAGAGAGGCTCAGAAGTATGGCAGGACAATGTATCTGCCGCAGATAAGCGTTACCCATCTGTGGGAGCGTGCGTATATGAAAAGCAATAAGTATTTCCGCATACAGCTCAGATCCATGTTCATGTACTTCAATAAATGGGGCTGGAAATAAGGCTTTTGTGCAGAATAAACTAAAAAATGCGGAAAACGGCGCAGAAAATCTACGCATAAAATTTCCGCAGACTATTGAAAAATGCAGATGCGTGTGTTATAATACTACTTGCGTGACTGCGAATGATATGCGATGAAGCGGAAGGTTGCTTACGGTATGTAAGGGAATTTCCGCAGAGTATGTCCGATTTTAAACCGGGCGGCTGTAATACCGAACACAGTTTAGTGTCTCAAACCGTGGGTCTTTACCCATAGGTGAGTGCTTTGTGTATTTATGCTGAACCCGTCTGACAAGTGATTGTCTGCGGGCTTTTTTATAGCGGTTCCTGCGGAACACACGGCAGCGTGTAAAACGTTTTGGCAGGAAAAGGGTGTTGCAAACTCGTCCCCATGCAAAATTTTATAGGAGGCGATTTAAGTGGCAGTCAATGAAAAAATCAGAATCAAGATCAAGGGTTATGACCATGCTGTAGTAGATGCAGCAGCAGCAAAGATTGTTGATGCAGCTAAGCGCAGCGGTGCAAGAGTTTCCGGTCCTATTCCTCTTCCTACAGACAAGGAGATCGTTACCATTCTCCGTGCTGTACACAAGTATAAGTACAGCCGTGAGCAGTTCGAACTCAGAACTCATAAGAGACTTATCGATGTTCTCCGTCCTACTGCAAAGACTACAGAGGCTCTTCAGGGTCTTGAGCTTCCCGCAGGCGTTGATATCGTAATGGAGATCAAGTAATCCGATCTCAGGCTTTAAGCTAAGATATCCCGACGATGTGGGGTCAATGTTGGTCCGACGGGATCAACCAATTAACCAAGGGAGGAAAAAATCATGACAAAGGCAATCATCGGTAAGAAAATCGGCATGACTCAGATTTTCGATGAAGCAGGAAAGGTTATTCCTGTTACCGTTGTTGAAGCAGGTCCCTGCGTAGTAGTTCAGAAGAAAACCGTTGAAAACGACGGCTACAGCGCAGTACAGTGCGGCTTCGGCGACATCAGAGAGAAGCTCGTCAACAAGCCTATGAAGGGTCACTTCGCAAAGGCTGACGTTGCTCTCAAGAGAACACTTAAGGAGTTCAGACTCGACAATGCAGAGTCCCTTAACGTGGGCGACGTACTCAAGGCTGATTCTTTCGAGGTAGGCGACATCGTTGATGTTTGCGGTACTTCAAAGGGTAAGGGCTTCCAGGGTACTATCAAGAGAAATAACAATGCAAGACTTAAGGAAACTCACGGTACCGGTCCTGTTCACAGACACGCAGGTTCCATGGGTGCGTGCTCTTCCCCTTCAAGAATCTTCAAGGGCAAGGCTCTCCCCGGACACATGGGTGCTGAAAAGGTAACCGTTCAGAACCTTGAGATCGTTAAGATCGATGCTGAAAACAACCTTATCGCAGTTAAGGGCGCAATTCCCGGTCCTAAGAACGGTATTGTAACAATCGTTGACTGCGTTAAGAAAGCTTAATGGAAGGAGGAAGCGATAATGCCTAATATCAAAGTTATGGACATGACAGGTAATGAGGTTTCCAACATTGAGCTGTCAGATGCAATTTTCGGTATTACTCCCAATGTTCCTGCTATGCACACAATGGTTGTAAATTACCTTGCTAACCAGAGACAGGGCACACAGTCCACTCTTACCCGTACAGAGGTAAGCGGCGGCGGAAGAAAGCCCTGGAGACAGAAGGGTACAGGTCACGCAAGACAGGGTTCCATCCGTGCTCCTCAGTGGACACACGGCGGTATTGCTCTCGGACCTAAGCCCAGAACCTATCGTTTCACTGTAAACAAGAAGCTCAAGAGACTGGCTATGAAGTCTGCTCTTTCTTCTAAGGTTCTTTCCGGCGATATGATCGTTCTCGACGCTATCGCTATGAACGAGTACAAGACCAAGGATATCGTTAAGATGCTCAAGGCTGTTGGCGCTGAGGGACAGAAGGCTCTCATCGTTATGCCCGAGGTTGACTCTAAGGTCATCAAGAGCGCATCTAATATCCCCGGCGTTAAGACCGCTCTCGTAAACACAATCAACGTTTACGACATCCTCAACTACGACAAGTTCGTTGTTGTAAAGGATGCGGTTGCAAAGATTGAGGAGGTGTACGCATAATGACTGCACAGGATATCGTTATCAAGCCCATCATCTCTGAGAAGAGCATTGGCGGACTGCAGGAAAACAAATACACTTTCAAGGTTGCTAAGGATGCTAACAAGATCGAGATCGCTAAGGCTGTTGAAGAGCTCTTCGGCGTTAAGGTCGCAAGCGTTAACACCATGAATTGCAGAGGACGTGCTAAGAGAGTAGGCCTGAGCAGAGGCACAACTCCCGCTTGGAAGAAGGCAATCGTTACTCTGACTGCTGATTCAAAGACTATCGAATTCTTTGACGGCATGATGTAATCCTTTTGGGATCTTCCCGAAACGGAATGTATGGAGAGCATTGCTCTTCGCAAAACCATTTTAAGGAGTTGAAATCACATGGCAATTAAGTCATATAAGCCTACGTCCCCTTCAAGACGTCAGATGACTGTTACTGACTACAGCGAGCTTTCCAAGGTAGCTCCTGAAAAGAGCCTCCTCGCTTCTCTCGATAAGAAGGCAGGAAGAAACAGCTATGGTCGTATCACTGTTCGTCACAGAGGCGGCGGAAACAGAAGAAAGTACAGAATCATCGATTTCAAGAGAGATAAGCAGGGCATGAACGCTACTGTTCTTACTCTTGAGTACGATCCTAACAGAAGCTCCTTCATCGCTCTCGTTCAGTACGAGGACGGCGAGAAGAGATATATCATTGCTCCCTACGGTCTTAAGGTAGGCGACGTTGTAAGAGCAGGCTCCGATGCTGATATCAAGCCCGGTAACGCACTTGCACTTGCTGATATCCCCGTAGGTACCTTCATTCACAACCTTGAGCTTTATCCCGGCAAGGGCGCTCAGCTCGTAAGAGCAGCAGGCAACATGGCTCAGCTCATGGGTAAGGAAGATGAGTACGCACTCGTAAGACTTCCTTCCGGTGAAATGAGAAAGATCGCTGCTGAGTGCATGGCTACTATCGGCCAGGTAGGCAACATCGATCACGAGAACGTTAACCTCGGTAAGGCTGGACGTACCCGTCACAAGGGCATCAGACCTACAGTTCGTGGTTCTGTCATGAACCCCAACGATCACCCCCACGGCGGTGGTGAAGGTAAGTCTCCTGTCGGCCGTCCCGGACCTGTTACTCCTTGGGGCAAGCCCGCACTCGGTTACAAGACCAGAGCTACTCATAACCGTTCCGATAAGTTCATCGTTAAGAGAAGAAACGGTAAGTAATCATATGCTGCATGACGCAGCGTAAACTTCAAAATATTATTATACTCATGGATTCGTAAAGGGGAGAAGTGCTGATTTTGTCAAGCACAAAATCAGCAGTATCTTGCCTCTAAACATCTGAGAGGGGAGGAAAACCAATGAGCAGAAGTATCAAGAAGGGACCTTACGTACAGGAAGTCCTTTTAAAGAGAGTTATTGCCATGAATGAGGCCGGCGAGAAGAAGGTACTCAAGACATGGAGCAGATCCTCAACAATTTTCCCTGATTTCGTAGGACACACATTCGCTGTCCACGACGGAAGAAAGCACGTTCCCGTATATGTTACGGAGGATATGGTAGGTCACAAGCTCGGCGAGTTCGCACCTACAAGAACATTCAAGGGCCATGCAGGCTCCAAGACATCCAACAACGGTAAGTAAGGTAGAGAGGAGAGATTTTTAAATGGAAGCAAGAGCATCATTAACTAATGCTCGCATAGCACCCAGAAAGGTTCAGATCGTTCTCGACCTCATCAGAGGCAAGGACGTTGAAACTGCTATGGCGATTTTAAAGTACACACCTAAGTCTGCCTGCGAATACCTGGAGAAGCTTTTGAAGTCTGCTGTTGCAAACGCTGAAAATAACTTCGGAATGAACAAGGAGAATCTCATTGTTTCCGAGTGCTTCGTTTGCCCCGGACCTATCATGAAGCGCATTATGCCTCGTGCACAGGGCAGAGCTTTCCGCATCAACAAGAGAACATCCAACGTTACTCTCGTTGTAGCAGAAAAAGAATAAGTCGAAAGAGGAGGTAAATTATGGGACAGAAAGTTAATCCCCACGGTCTGCGTGTAGGCGTTATCCAGGACTGGGATTCCCGTTGGTTTGCAAATAAGGCTGCTTTCGGCGACACTCTTGTTGAGGACTACAACGTTCGTAATTTCATCAAGAAGAGCCTCAAGGACGCAGGTGTTCCTAAGGTTGAGATCGAAAGATATGCCGATAAGGTAAGAATTCACGTTTACTGCGCTAAGCCCGGTATCGTTATCGGACGCGGCGGCGAAAATATTGAAAAGCTCCGTCTCAGCGTTGAAAAGATGATGGGCAAGTCTGTTTACATCAACATCGTTGAAGTAAAGCAGCCTGACCTCAACGCTACTCTCGTTGCTGAGAACATCGCTACTCAGCTTGAGAACCGTGTATCCTACAGAAGAGCTATGAAGCAGGCTATCGGCCGTTCCATGAAGCTCGGCGCTAAGGGTATCAAGGTTAAGGTAGGCGGCCGTCTTGCAGGTGCTGAAATCGCAAGATCCGAGACTTACCACGAGGGTACTATTCCCCTTCAGACAATCCGTGCCGATATTGACTACGGTTTTGCTGAGGCTCACACCACTTACGGTCGTCTGGGCGTAAAGGTTTGGATCTACAAGGGTGAGATTCTTAAGGGCGAGGCTTCCGCAGCAAGAGTTAACAAGGCTCCCGCTGAAAAGCCTGAGAGAAAGCGCCGCAACAATGACGGCAAGAGACGTGAGGGCGGTTACAGACCCCGCTCCAATAAGAATGAAGGAGGTAATGCATAATGCTGCTTCCCAAGAGAGTTAAGTACAGAAGAGTTCAGAGAGGAAGACTTACCGGTAAGGCTCTCAGAGGAAACAAGGTTTCCAACGGTGAGTATGGTCTTCAGGCTCTTGAGCCCGCTTGGATCACCTCCAACCAGATCGAGGCTGCCCGTATCGCTATGACAAGATACATCAAGAGAGGCGGACAGGTTTGGATCAAGATTTTCCCCGACAAGCCCATCACTGAGAAGCCCGCTGAAACCCGAATGGGTTCCGGTAAAGGTTCTCCCGAATACTGGGTTGCTGTCGTAAAGCCCGGAAGAGTTCTTTTTGAAATTGCCGGCGTTCCCGAGGAGACTGCAAGAGAGGCTATGCGTCTCGCTATGCACAAGCTCCCCATCAAGTGCAAGTTTGTAGCTAAGGAAGAGGAGGCGAGCAACTAATGAAGGCTTCAGAAATCAGAGATATGACTGCACAGGAGCTGGAAAACAAGCTCGTTGACCTTAAGAAAGAGCTTTTCGCTCTTCGCTTCCAGCACACTGTAAACCAGCTTGACAATCCCGCAAGATTAAAGGCTGTTAAGAAGGACATTGCCCGCATCAAGACCATTATGCGTGAGCAGTCCAATGCTCAGTAAGTGAAGGGAGGACATTATAATGGCTGAAAGAAATCTTAGAAAAACAAGAGTAGGCAAGGTAGTTTCCAATAAGATGGATAAGACTATCGTTGTTGCAATTCAGGATAATGTAAAGCACCCCCTTTACAAGAAGATCATCAAGAGAACCATTAAGCTCAAGGCTCACGACGAGCAGAATGTCTGCAACATCGGTGACAGAGTTGAGATCATGGAGACTCGTCCTCTTTCTAAGGATAAGAGATGGAGACTTGTTGAGGTTATCGAAAAGGCTAAGTAATCTTTGCTTGAAATTTGTCTAAAATGCCAAGGGGTAATTTTGCCCTGCGGTATTGACAAATGCCTTGCGGTATGTTATAATCTTAATGTTGCCGTTACAGGTCGGATGTAACATTTACTACGAAACACACGGCAGCGTTGAGACGATATAATTTATTTAATGTGATCAATCGGTATCAGGCAGGTCAAAACCTGCCTAATGCCGTATTTCACTGTTAAGGAAGGAGTTAATGCGCTGTGATACAGATGCAGACTTATTTAAAGGTCGCTGATAACACAGGTGCCAAGGAGCTTATGTGCATCAGAGTTCTGGGCGGCACACGCAGAAGATATGCTAATATCGGCGATGTAGTTGTTGCTTCCGTTAAAAAAGCAACACCAGGCGGCGTTGTTAAGAAGGGCGACGTTGTTAAGGCAGTAATCGTTCGTTCCGCAAAGGGTCTCCGCAGAGAAGACGGAACTTACATCCGTTTTGATGAGAACGCAGCAGTTATCATCAAGGAGGACAAGAACCCCAAGGGAACACGTATTTTCGGACCTGTTGCTCGTGAGCTCCGTGATAAGGACTTTACAAAGATTCTTTCTCTGGCTCCCGAAGTACTTTAATGGAGGTGCCGAGTTATGAATAAGTTACACGTTAAAACCGGCGATACTGTTGTTATCCTTTCCGGTAAGGACAAGGGCAAGCAGGGCAAGGTTCTTGAGGTTTCCCCCAAGGAGCAGAAGGTTATCGTTGAAGGTCTCAATATCGTTACCAAGCATGTTAAGCCCCGTCAGATGGGCCAGCAGGGCGGCATCGTAAAGTGCGAAGCTCCCCTTTATGCCTGCAAGGTTATGGCTGTTTGCCCTCACTGCGGCAAGCCTACCAGACTTGGTCACAAGATCGAAGCTGACGGCAGCAAGTCCAGAGTTTGCAAGAATGCAGACTGCGGCAAATCTTATTGATGAAAGGAGTTACCTACCATGGCAGCAAATCTTAAGGAATTATATGTCAGCACAGTAGCTCCCTCACTTATGAAGAAGTTCAGCTACAAGAGCGTTATGCAGATCCCCAAGATCGACAAGGTTGTTATCAATGTCGGCGCAGGCGAGGCTAAGGACAATTCCAAGGTCATCGACGCTATCATGAACGACCTGGCTCTTATCACAGGTCAGAAGCCTGTTGTTTGCCGTGCTAAGAAGTCTGTGGCAAACTTCAAAATCCGTGAGGGCATGCCTATCGGCGTAAAGGTTACTCTCAGAGGCGAAAAGATGTACGAATTCCTCGACAGACTTTTCAATGTTGCGTTCCCCCGTGTACGTGACTTCAGAGGAATCAACGGCAACTCCTTCGACGGCAGAGGAAATTACTCCACCGGTATCAAGGAGCAGCTCATTTTCCCCGAAATTGAGTACGATAAAATAGATAAGGTTCGTGGTATGGATATCAACATTATCACTACCGCAAACACAGACGAAGAAGCTAAGGAGCTCCTCGAGCTCATGGGCGCTCCGTTTGCAAAGTAATTGGGAGGTTTAATTAAATGGCTAAAACTTCAATGAAGATCAAGCAGCAGAGAACTCCTAAGTACTCTACAAGAGCTTATAACAGATGTAAAATCTGTGGCAGACCCCACGCTTACATGAGAAAGTTCGGAATTTGCAGAATCTGCTTCAGAGAGCTTGCTCACAAGGGTCAGATCCCCGGCGTTAAGAAGGCAAGCTGGTAATCAAATTACCACAGGCTGATTTCGTCTTAAACCGCTGAATTTTTACAAGGAGGTTAAAGGTATGCAAATTACCGATTCAATTGCCGATATCCTTACAAGAATCCGTAACGCTAACACTGCTAAGCACGCTACTGTAGATGTGCCCGCTTCCAATATGAAGAAGGCAATCGCTCAGATTCTTGTTGATGAAGGCTATATCAAGAGCTATCAGATAATTGACGACGGCAAGCAGGGTATCATCAGAATTACCCTCAAGTACGGCGAAAATAAATCTCAGGTTATCACCGGCCTGCGCAGAGTTTCCAAGCCCGGTCTCCGCATTTACTCCAGCTGTGAGGATATGCCCAAGGTCATGAAGGGCCTCGGAATTGCTATTGTGTCAACTTCCAAGGGAGTTATGACTGACAAGAAGGCAAGAGAGCTTAACGTTGGCGGCGAAGTCCTTGCATTTATTTGGTAAGGAGGAACACGTACAATGTCAAGAATAGGTAGAAAGCCAATAGCTGTTCCCGCAGGCGTTGATGTTAAGATCGACGGTCACGTTGTTACCGTTAAGGGTCCTAAGGGTACACTTACCAAGTCCTTCCACAAGGATATGATCATCAAGCTGGAAGGCAACGAAATCATCGTTGAGCGTCCTACTGAGGATAAGCTCCACAAGTCACTCCACGGTCTTACAAGAACTCTCGTATCCAACATGGTTGAAGGTGTTACACACGGCTTCTCCAAGTCCCTCGATATCGACGGTATCGGTTACAGAGCTCAGAAGCAGGGCAAGAATCTCGTTATGAACCTTGGTTATTCACACCAGGTTATCGTTCCTGAGATCGACGGCATCACCATTGATGTTCCCGCTGCTACCAAGATCATCGTAAACGGCATCGACAAGCAGGCTGTTGGTCAGTTTGCTGCTGAGATCCGTGAGAAGAGACCTCCCGAGCCTTATAAGGGCAAGGGCATCCACTACACCGGCGAGCATATCATCCGCAAGGAAGGTAAGGCCGGTAAGGGTAAGAAGTAATTTTTTACCGAATTTACGTTTTCCCTCAATACGAAAGAGAATGGGACAGTTGTTACTACTATTCTCCAGTTTGATAAGGAGTTGAATATTAAATGGTTAAGCAGATGAACAGAAAGGCTGCAAGAGCCAAGAGACAGGCAAGAGTTCGTTATAAGATCAGCGGTACTGCTACCTGCCCCAGACTCAATGTATTCCGCAGCTCCAAGCATATTTATGCGCAGCTTATCGATGATGTTGCAGGCGTAACTCTGGCAAGCGCTTCCTCTATGGACAAGGGCTTCGAGGGCAATGGCGGCAACAAGGACGGCGCATTCAAGGTTGGCGAGGCTATCGCTGCCGCTGCTAAGGAAAAGGGTATCACCGATGTTGTTTTCGACAGAGCAGGTTACCTTTACCACGGCAGAGTTGCTCAGCTTGCAGACGGTGCAAGACAGGGCGGTCTTAACTTCTGATTTATTTTAAATCGGATAACTTTTAAAGGAGGTTATACTTTTGGCTAAGATAGATGCTACTAATCTCGAGCTCACCGAAAAGGTCGTTGCCATTAACAGAGTTTCCAAGACTGTTAAGGGCGGTCGTATCTTCAAGTTCGCCGCTCTCGTTGTAGTCGGCGACGGAAACGGTACCGTTGGCTTCGGTATCGGAAAGTCCGGAGAAGTTCCTGACGCTATCCGCAAGGGTATCGAAGATGCTAAGAAGAATTTAATCAAGATTTCCCTCAGAGGCTCTACCATTCCTCACGAGGTTATCGGCGAATTCGGCGCAGGCCGTGTTCTCATGAAGCCCGCTGCTCCCGGTACCGGTGTTATCGCAGGTGGTCCTGTTCGTGCCGTTATCGAAGTTGCCGGTATCAAGGATATCAGAACCAAGTCTCTTCGTTCCAACAATGCTTGCAACGTTGTAAGAGCTACCCTTCAGGGTCTCTCCAGCTTACGCAGCGCTAAGGAAGTTGCTGAAGTAAGAGGCAAATCCGTTAAGGAAATTTTAGGCTAAGGAGGATGACAGTAATGGTTACCATTAAGCTCGTAAAAAGTCTTAACAGCTGTAAGAAAGACCAGATCGCTACTGCTAATTCCCTCGGTCTTAGAAAAATCGGCGATACTACTACTCAGCAGGATAACGCTGCTGTTCAGGGTAAAATCAAGAAGATTTCCCACCTCGTTAATGTAACTAACGCTTAAATTGCAGGGAGGTGCGATTGATATGAAGTTATATGAACTTTCTCCTGCCGCTGGCTCCGTAAAGGATGTCAAGAGAATCGGCAGAGGTCACGGCTCCGGCAACGGCAAGACTGCCGGCAAGGGCCACAAGGGACAGAATGCCCGTTCAGGCGGCGGCGTAAGACCCGGCTTTGAAGGCGGCCAGATGCCCATGACCAGAAGAATCCCTAAGAGAGGATTCAACAACATTTTCGCTACTAAGTACTCCGTTGTTAATGTTTCTGATCTTGACCAGTTTGTTGACGGTACAGTTGTTGACGCTGATCTCCTCAAGGCAAGCGGTCTCATCAAGAAGACCAACGACGGCGTTAAAATCCTCGGCAATGGTGAACTCACCAAGAATCTTACCGTTAAGGCTGCAGCTTTTTCCGCTTCAGCTAAGGAAAAAATCGAGAAAGCAGGCGGGAAGGCTGAGGTGATGTAATGTGTTCGAGACCATGCGCAATGCTTGGAAAACACCTGAGCTGAGAAAAAAGCTCTTATACACATTACTCATTATCGTTATCTTCCGTCTCGGATGCGCAATTCCCGTTCCCTTCCTTGACCCCAATGCTCTATCGAACATTGTTCAGGACGGAAACATATTCGGATATCTGGATATGCTCTCGGGCGGCGCTCTCTCAAAGGGCACAGTATTTGCTCTTTCAATTCAGCCGTATATCAACGCTTCGATCATCGTGCAGCTTCTCACCTATGCGCTTCCTCCTCTGGAAAATCTCCAGAAGGAAGGCGAAGAGGGAAGAAAGAAGATACAGAAGATCACAGGATATGTGGCACTGGCTATCTCACTGGTTATGTCCTACGCTTATTACCTCACTATGAGAAAGATGGGCGCTGTTGATTACACCTCAGGCTTTGAAGGCGTGTTCGCTGCTATAGTTATTATGGCAGTATTCACCGCAGGTTCAAACCTCATCGTTTTCCTCGGCAACCTGGTAAACGAAAACGGTATCGGAAACGGTATCTCGATTATCCTCTTCGCCGGAATCGTCGCAAGATGCCCCAGCGATGTAAAGGATATGGTTGAGCTCGCAATAAGCGACCCCAACAAGTACGTTTTCCCCGTTATCTTCGTTCTTCTCATTTATGTTGTAATGATCGGCTTCATCGTTCTTATGAACGAGGCTGAAAGACGTATTCCCATTCAGTACGCTAAGCGTGTTGTGGGAAGAAAGCAGTACGGCGGTCAGAACACTCACATTCCCGTAAAGATCGCAATGAGCGGCGTTATGCCTATCATCTTCGCAATGGCATTCATGTCCATTCCTCAGACGATCGAAATGTTCGTTGCAGCACCTACAGGTGATCCTGCAACATGGAGCTTTGGTCAGAAATTCTATCACGGATTCCTGAACTTCTTCAACTACTCCAGCGGCTGGTATGCAGTGATCTACTTCATTCTCATCATTGCATTCAACTATTTCTACGTTTCAATGCAGTACAATCCTATTGAGATCGCAAACAACCTCCGTCAGAACAACGGCGGTATCCCCGGTATAAGACCCGGTAAGCCTACCAGCGATTTCATTCAGAGAGTACTTTCCAAGATTACTCTTATCGGCGCTGTATGCCTCGGTATCATCGCTATCTTCCCCATTCTGTTCCATATGGCAGTTCCTGCTATGAACATCTCCATGGGCGGTACTTCGATACTGATCATCGTAAGCGTTGTACTTGAAACCGTCAGAACTATGGAGTCCCAGATGATGATGCGTCATCACAAGGGCTTCCTTGAATAATTCACTTACCCCGAAACTCTGAAAGGACGAAATGTATGAATCTTATTTTGCTCGGCGCTCCCGGCGCAGGCAAGGGCACTCAGGCTGAAGTGATCAGCAATGCTCTTAACATTCCCCAGATTTCTACAGGCAATATTCTCAGAGCAGCCGTAAAGAACGGTACAGAGTACGGTCTTAAGGCAAAGAGCTTTATGGACGCAGGCGCTCTTGTTCCAGATGAGGTTGTTATCGGTATTCTGAAAGACAGGATCGCTGAGGACGACTGCAAGAACGGCTTTATTCTTGACGGATTCCCCAGAACAGTTCCCCAGGCTGAGGCTCTGGAGACTATGGGCGTTCAGATCGACAAGGTAATCGAGATCTCCGTTCCCGATGAGGCTATCAAGGCTCGTCTGGGCGGCAGAAGAGTCTGCGAGAGCTGCGGCGCTACCTATCACGTTGAGTTCAACCCTCCCAAGGTAGAGGGCAAATGCGACAAGTGCGGCGGCAACGCTGTTCAGCGTAAGGACGATGCTCCCGAAACTGTAATCAACAGACTGAAAACATACCATGAGGCTACTGCTCCCCTCGTAGATTTCTATAAGGGCAGAGGTAAGCTCAGAACTGTTATCGGTCAGGCTGAGGTAGCTGATACCTCCAAGCTTGTTCTTGAAGCAGTGAATGCCTGATTATTACAGAAGAAGGCGCAGCAATGATTAGTGTTAAATCCAGATCCGAGTTGGAAAAAATGCGCAAGGCCGGTATTATTGCCGGTAATGCGCTCCACTTCGGAGGACAGTCAATAAAAGTCGGTATGACCACTTATGAGCTGGATAAGATAATCCACGATTACATCGTTAAGCACGGTGCAACTCCCTCTTTCCTGGGATACGGCGGCTTCCCCGCTTCGGCGTGCATTTCGATAAACAACAAGGTCATCCATGGTATCCCGTCCAAGCATGAACACATCAAGGACGGCGATATCGTGAGCATTGATGTGGGAGCCTATATAGACGGTTTCCACGGAGATACTGCTTATACGTTTGCTGTCGGAAATGTTTCTGAGGAAGCTGCACAGCTTCTCAAGGTCACCAAGGAAGGCCTTTTCAAGGGTATTGAACAGGCTGTCCCCGGTAACCGTGTGGGAGATATCTCCCATGCAGTTGAGGAGTACTGCTCTTCTTACGGATACGGTATCGTCAAGAACTATGTCGGTCACGGCGTAGGCGCAAAGCTCCATGAGTCCCCTGAGGTGCCTAACTTCGGTAAGGCCGGCAGAGGTCCAAGGCTTGTTGCGGGCATGACGATTGCCATCGAGCCGATGATCAATGCAGTAGGTGAGGACGTTAAGGTTCTTCCCGACGGCTGGACTGTATTGACAAAATCCGGTTCACTCTCCGCTCACTTTGAGCATTCAGTCGCAATCACGTCCGAGGGTCCGGTAATTCTTACCATGCCCACAATCGTTTAAGAGGGGGACGCTGATGTGGAAGCAATCACCGGCAGGATAGTCCGCAGCCTTGCAGGCAGGGACAAAGGAAATTTTCTTGTTGTCATCAAAGCGGACGAGAATTTCGTCTATCTGGCAGACGGAAAAGAGCGAAAGCTTGCTTCTCCCAAAAAGAAGCGCATAAAGCATACAGCTTTTACCAATACTGTCATAGATACGGAAACTCTTACCGATAAGAAGCTCAGAAGCGTTATTGCGGAATATTCCTCGTCGGAAAATTCCTGATAATTAACCGAAACCGAAATCCAAGGAGGCTGTCAGCTTGTCTAAGGAAGATGTAATTGAGATTGAGGGTACCGTTATCGAGGCTCTCCCCAACGCCAACTTTCAGGTTGAGCTTGCAAACGGACATAAAATTCTTGCTCACGTATCGGGCAAACTGAGAATGAACTATATCAGAATCGTTCCCGGCGACAAGGTAACCGTTGAAATGTCACCCTATGACCTGTCCAAGGGCAGGATCACATGGAGAGCAAAGTGATGCGGATTTACCGCTAAAACAACCATTTGAGAAGGAGGATTATCATGAAAGTAAGACCTTCCGTAAAGCCTATCTGCGAAAAGTGCAAAGTTATCAAGAGAAAAGGCAAGGTTATGATCATTTGCGAAAATCCTAAGCATAAGCAGCGTCAGGGCTGAATGCTGTTGTTGGCATAAGGCTTATGCCTGCATGAGCTTCATGCCTGCATGAAATAAGGATTATTATATATCGCCATAAAAACACATGGACGTAAAGTCTAAATTTAATTCGGAGGTGCATTTTTAATGGCACGTATTGCCGGTGTTGACCTTCCCAAGAATAAGAGAGTTGAAATCGGACTCACTTATATCTACGGAATAGGCCGTAAATCTGCGGATGAAATTCTCGCAAACACAGGTGTAAACCCTGATATCAGAGTCAAGGACCTCAGCGAAGACGATGTTGCTAAGCTCCGTGACTATATCGACCACAACTTCATGGTTGAGGGCGACCTTAGAAGACACGTTGCTCTCAACATTAAGAGACTTGTTGAAATCGGCTGCTACAGAGGCGTTCGTCACCGCAAGGGTCTCCCCGTAAGAGGTCAGAGAACCAAGACTAACGCAAGAACCCGCAAGGGTCCTGTAAAGACCATCGCTAACAAGAAGAAGTAAGGAGGGATTGAACAATGGCTCAGGTCAAGGGTAAAAAAGCTACTACCATCAGAAGACGTCGTGAACGTAAGAACATTGAAAATGGCGCTGTTCATATCCAGTCCACTTTCAACAACACAATCGTAACCATCACCGATACTCAGGGCAACGCACTTTCTTGGGCGTCCGCCGGCGGACTCGGTTTCAGAGGATCCAAGAAGTCCACTCCTTTCGCTGCTCAGACTGCTGCTGAAACTGCTGCAAGAGCTGCTATGGAGCACGGTCTTAAGACTGTCGAGGTTTACGTTAAGGGCCCCGGCGCAGGAAGAGAAGCTGCTATCAGAGCTCTCCAGACTGTAGGTCTTGAGGTTAGACTTATCAAGGATGTAACCCCCATTCCCCACAACGGATGCCGTCCTCCTAAGAGAAGACGTGTCTAATTTACAGGAGGTGTTATTGCAATGGCTTTAAATAAAGAACCTATCTTAAAGAGATGCAGATACCTTGGTATCAGCCCTATGGTTATGGGTATTTCCAAGGAGTCCAACAGAAACCCCGGCGCTAACAACAGAAGAAAGGTTTCTGAATACGGCACTCAGCTCAAGGAAAAGCAGAAGCTCAAGTTCATCTACGGCGTTCTTGAGAAGCCTTTCCACCACTATTTTGAGATTGCTTCCAAGATGGAGGGCAAGGCCGGTGATAACCTTATCACTATCCTCGAGTCCCGTCTTGACAATGTTGTTTACAGAATGGGCCTTGCTCTTACAAGAAGAGAAGCAAGACAGCTCGTTACTCACAGACATTTCACTGTAAACGGCAAGCGTGTAAATATCCCCTCTTACCGTGTTAAGGAGGGCGACGTTATCGCTCTTTACGAGGGCAGCCGCAGCAGTGCCAAGTTCAAGGATGTTGTTGAGCAGACCGCTAACAGAGTAGTTCCTCTCTGGCTCGAAGCTGATAAGGCTAACTTCTCTGCTAAGGTTGTTCGTATGCCTCTTACAGAGGATCTCGATTACGAGACTCAGACACACCTGATCGTCGAGCTGTACTCCAAGTAATAACTACTTTGAGTCTGCTCAACACCACATTGCGACTATAGGAGGGTTTTATAAATGCTTGAAAAAATCGAAAAGCCGGAAATTGAGACCGTCAAGCTGGAGCCTAATGGCACTTACGGTATGTTCGTTCTTGCTCCTCTCGAGCGCGGCTATGGTACTACTCTGGGCAACAGCCTCAGACGTGTACTGCTCTCCTCGCTTCCGGGTGTTGCTGTCACCTCTGTAAAGATTGACGGTGTGCACCACGAATTATCTACTATTCCCGGGGTTAAGGAGGATGTCACTGAGATCATCCTTAACCTTAAGGGTCTTACTGCAAAGCTCTATGGCGAAGGCCCCAAGACCATTTATATTGAGGCTGAGGACGAATGTGAAGTCACCGCCGGAGATATCAAGACCGATTCTGAGGTCGATATTCTTGTTCCCGAGATGCACATTGCTACTCTGGGCAAGGACGCTAAGCTTTATATGGAGATCACCATTGACCGTGGCAGAGGATACGTTCCTGCTGAAAAGAACAAGCAGCTTTTCAACCTCGGTATCGATGTGATCGCCGTTGACTCTATCTACACGCCTGTACTGAAAGTAAACTTCCGTGTCGAGGATACTCGTCTCGGTCAGGTTACAGACTACGATAAGCTTATCCTTGAGGTATGGACCGATGGTACCGTATCCGCTAAGGAAGCCGTGTCTCAGGCAGCCAATCTCCTCATTGAGCATCTGAAATCCTTTAGTAATCTCTCTGATGAGTCCGCTATCACCGAAATCATGGTGGAGAAGGACGATAAGGGCAAGGAGAAGATCCTTGAGATGACCATTGAGGAACTTGACTTGTCAGTACGTTCCTTTAACTGCTTGAAGCGTGCGGGAATAAATACTGTTGAAGATCTGATCAGTAAATCAGAAGAAGAAATGATGAAGGTTAGAAACCTCGGTAAGAAGTCCTTTGACGAGGTTAAGGAGAAGCTCCAGTCCCTGGGATTCGACCTTAACGCCGATGATGAATAACCGTTCCAATTATTGGTAAGGAGTGATCATAATGCCGGGAACCAGAAAACTGGGCCGTACAAGCGACCATAGAAAGGCTATGCTGAGAGCTATGGTTACTTTCCTGCTTGAAAATGGCAGAATTGAAACTACAGTTACAAGAGCTAAGGAAGTCCGCTCTATGGCTGAAAAGATGATTACAATAGCTAAGACTAACGACCTCCACTCCAAGCGTCAGGTTTTTGCCTACGTTACTAAGGAAGATGTTGTTAAGAAGCTGTTTGACGAGATTGCACCTAAGTATGCAGACGTTAACGGTGGTTATACCAGAATCGTTAAGATCGGTCCCCGTCGTGGCGATGCTGCTGAGATGGCAGTTATCGAGCTCGTTTGATTTAATTAAATCAATTAAAGTCCGTCCCGTTTGGGGCGGACTTTTTTTATAAAGTATAGTCAATCTTTATGTACCTTAATGATCTCTGCCATTTTTACAGTGACAGTATAGCTTTTATTTATCTTCAGCCTATCATAGATCATTAACGAGCAGCCTAATGTGTGAACCTTTGAGAAATTTTCATACAGGCAATCAACCGTATAATGAGTTACTGTTACCTGCTTTGAGCGAGTGGGACTAAGTCCCTGATAGTAAGTGGATCTTTTATTCAGGACAACTATTTCATGTTTTTTTCCACGGTAAAAAACGAAAACGAAAAAGATGATTAAAAAGAATCCGATAATTATGACAACAATAGCGGTCTGTATTACCTGAGATACATTGTCCATGAATTACCCCACTTTCATTTTATGCCCTGCACCTGAACTCAGGCACTTTCTCTTCCATATACACCCTTAGCGCACAATGCTCGCAGTCTGGCTTGCGTGCAGTGCAGGTGTCTCTGCCGAAAAGCACCAGACGGTGGCAGAAATCCGAGCTCTTTTCCGGCGGGATAAGCTTTTTCAGGTCGGTCTCAACCTTTTTCGGGTCCTTTGAATCGGTCAGTCCGAAGCGGTTGGTTATCCTTATGCAGTGAGTGTCCGCAACGATGGCGGGCTTGTGGTGAACATCACCCATAATAAGGTTGGCGGTCTTTCTGCCAATGCCCGAAAGCTTGGTCAGCTCCTCAATGGTGTCGGGGATAACCCCGTTCAGGTCGTAGTAAAGGGCGTGGGTCATCTCAACTATGCTCTTTGCCTTGGTCTTGTACAGTCCGCAGGGACGTATTATCTCCGCTACATCGTCCATATCTGCGTCCGCAAAGCTTTTCAGGGTGGGATATGCGGTGAAAAGCTCCTTTGTAACGATATTCACACGGGCGTCGGTGCACTGGGCGGACAGTCTGCCTGCTATCATCAGCTCGTAAGGCTCCTTGTATGTAAGTGAGCAGAGGGCATCGGGATATATTTTTTCGAGACATTCAACAAGCGCCTCGGCGGTTTCTTTAAGGGACATAACATCATTCCTCCCATAGGCTTCTTTAACAATAATTATACCACACAGATATACTTTTTGCAATAGAGATATCCCTGTGAAAAATTGCCGATGATATTATATTTTGATTGACATTTATGACGAAATGTGTTAAAATAATTATGCTAAATGTTTGAAAATATTTGCTTATCGGAGGAAAGATATGAAGGAGAAAATGCTTGGAAAACGAATTGCTGCGGGGATTGCGGCAATTATGACAGCGGCGACATTATGCGCCTGCGATGATCTTGATGAATATGACGATTATTCGGAGGAAGACACCTCCGAACAGACAGTTACTTCCCGTTCAGAGGAAGTCACCGAAGCTCTAAGCGACAGATCATCTGAAAGCTTTAACGGCAGAGGCTCAAAGCTGAACCTTGACAGCAACGGGGAAGTGTCCATTACAAGACTGGCGAGGGATAATCCCGCTCCCATGGGCGATGCTGACACCTGGACAGTGTTTGTATATATGTGCGGAAGCGACCTTGAAAGCGAGAACGGTCTGGCAGTTGATGATATCGAAGAAATGGCGAACGCATACACAGGCGATAATGTCCGCTTTGTGGTGCAGACAGGCGGAAGCACCCAGTGGAACGGCTATGATATTTCAGCTGACAGTCTCCAGAGGTTCGAGGTAACAGGCGGCGGTGTTTATCTGGTTGACGAGGTATCAGATGCAGATATGGGTCAGGAACAGACGCTGGAGGACTTCCTCAGATGGGGCGTGCAGAATTACCCTGCCGACAAAATGGGCGTTGTTTTCTGGAACCACGGCGGCGGAAGCATTACAGGCGTTTGCTTTGATGAAAAGAACGAGTACGATTCCCTTTCCCTGACCGACCTTGACAAGGCTTTCACATCGGTCTTTGACGAAATGACCGACAAGTTCGAGTTCGTGGGCTTTGATGCCTGCCTTATGGCAACGGTTGAGACAGCAAATGTCCTTGTTCCTCACGCAAGATACATGATCGCCTCCGAGGAGACCGAGCCGGGACGTGGCTGGGATTACACCGAGATAGGCAGATATCTGGACGAGAACCCCGGCTGCACAGGCGCACAGGTGGGCAAGGTGGCTGCGGACAGCTTCTATGACTCCTGCGCAGCTTCCGACGAGGAAGCGGGAGCAACATTGTCCGTTACCGACCTTTCAAAGATAGATAAGCTTATCATTGCCATAAACAACGCTGCTGCTTCCATGAACGGCGCTTCGGACGACAGCTCAAATCTTTCGGGCATGGTCCGCTCCATAAGAAAAGCCAAGAATTACGGCGGCAACAACAAGTCCGAGGGCTATACAAATATGGTGGATCTGGGCGAGCTGTTCAAGTCCGCCTGCGGCGACAGCGAGGCTCAGGAAGTTATGGACGCTCTGAATGACGCTGTGGTATATAACGTTTACGGCGATGATGAATACGGCTCCAACGGACTTTCAACATATTATCCCCTCAGTATTGAAGGCTCACAGGAGCTTAATATCTTCAAGGATATCTGCGTAAGTCCCCAGTATATGAGCTTTGTGGATAAAATGGCATACGGCTCCGCCAACGGCAGCATTGACGGCTACAGCGACGATATGTGGCTTGACGAAGAGAACGGCTATTGGGACGACGAAAGCTGGGAAGAGACCGATTTCTGGTCATATCTCGATGACCTTATAGGCGGCGGACTGAGCTTTACCGATAATGACAGCAGCATCAACTTTGCCGAGGGGCCTTATCTCAATGATGAGGGCACATTCACCTTTACCCTCGACAGCGGCAGCATTGACAATGTGAGCGGAGTTTACTGCTCTGTTTTCTATGTTGATGAGGAAAACGGCTATTTATATGAGCTGGGCCTCGATAACTATGTTAATGTAGATTGGGACAACGGCACAGTCGAGGATATGTTCGACGGCCTCTGGTATATGCTGGGCGACGGTCAGGTACTTGCTGCATACATCGTTGAAGAGGGCGAGGACTATGACATTTATACAGCACCAATTCTTCTCAACGGCGAGCAGACCAACCTGCGAATAAAGAAGCAGTATCACGATGACGGCTACGATAACTTTATTCTCGGCACATGGGACGGCATCGACGAGAACGGTCAGGCAGACAAGACCGTAAGAAAGCTCCGGCAGGGCGATGTTATCACTCCCGTATATTACACATATGACGAAAACGGCGAGTATGTGGACGATATGACAGGTGACGAGTACGTATATGACGGCGATACAAAGGTGTATGACAACTTCCTGCCCTCAGCGGACTATCTGTACAGCTTCTGCATAGAGGATATCTTCGGAAACAGCAGCTATACCGATTTTGTTACATTTAATGTAGATGACAGCGGAGCAGTTTCGTTTTATATTGACTGATACAGCAAGGGCTGCTGCATATCGCAGCAGTCCTTTTGTCTGTGATCGCATATGAAAAAATCAGCACAAATAATCACCAAGGTAAAGGGTTTAGGAAGTCCACTGAGGGCAGAGCCATCTGGTCGCCCTATGCAGTGGTAAACAAAACAAACAGCAGATACTTGACATCTTATTTGTAAAAACAATAATTTAAGGAAAAAAACATTCTTATAAATTTGCTTACTAAATAACCAAAGAGCTTCAAATAAAAGAACGGAGTGAAGCCCAAGCCTGAAAACATAGCTATAGAAAAAGGTACAAATAGATGAATGGGGTTCGGTCTCCGGCGGCAAGCAAAACGTAGGGGGATAAAAAACGGTAGGGAATAGGGGTTCAAGGAAGAGGTGTGCAGAGGAGAAACCATCAGGGGGAAGGGGAATGCCGTTTTTTGCCCTTGCTTTAGTTTCCTCTTCCCCCTGGTGGTGTCTCCTTTGCATTAGGTGCGGACAAATGAGATTGAAGTGTAGGTATGTCCATGCTTTCGTCTTGCAACAGTCTAAGTGATTTTTAAGAATTAGGGTGCTTAAATGACAGCTTCAACCTTGACTATTCCCCCGAAAAGCAGTAAAATAAAAACCGAACCCCTGCACTGCTGTGGGCAGCACAGGGATCCGGTTAGGGGAATCAGGAGGTCTGCTGTCAGCCGCCGATAAGGCTAAGCATGTAGTTTACTACATCGTCAGCCTCTTCCTCGGTGAGCTGAGTGTATATGGAAGCTATTCCATCGGGTGTTGTGAGCTGGAGAGCAGAGCCGTCATCGGAGATCTGCCAGTCCAGTGAGCCCTGGAGCGCATAGTCTGAGTCATAAAGATAAATGTTGTTGTAGTCAATGCCCCAGATGAACTCGGAAGTAGATGCTGAGCCGTCAGACTCAACTGTTACTGCTTCAAGTGTGCTGTCTGTAATATGAAGAGCCTCTGCAGAGCCATCGCCGACAGTTGCCCAGTATGTGCCCTGCAGGTATTCGCCTACCTTGCACGCAGCTGCCATCTGCTGAACAGCTTCCGCTGCCTGATCGAATGAGTAGCTGTCTGTCTGAGCCATTACGGCGTTGTTGTTGAGCACGAGAACGCTGTTCTCACTGTCGTAGCTCCAGGGTATCTCTGCGAGCTGCTCGGTATTTGCTTCGTCACTGTAGATGTAAAGGTTCTGGTCGCTTATAGCCCAGTAACCCTCGATAGATGAGCCGTCATTAGCTGCGAAATATACGTATGTTCCGTTGAAGCCCAGCGCATAGCAGTCATAATCGGGGTTCATTCCGACCCAGAGTGTGCCGTCAAGAGCGTTTGCCAGTTCCTGGACTGCATCGCCCAGCTCGTCAGTGCTCTCATCTGCTGCTTCGGTGTCTTCCTCGGTGTCTTCCTCGGTGTCAGCTTCGTCTGTGTCGTCGCTGCTGTCGTACTCAGCGTCCTGTACCTCTGCTGCGTTTTCTGCGTCGGCAGAATCATCGTAGGACGTGCTGTCATCTCCGCCGCAGGCTGTGAATGCGGACAGTGCCAGCATTATGGCAAGAGCGGAAATAAGAGTTTTTTTCATATGTTTTATTCTCCTTGAGTGGTGTTGCTCTGTATGTGTTCATATGTGTGTGATTTCAGAACCATTAAAGCACTTTTATCATTATACGTATTTTTTGACTGATTTCAATACTCTTGACGTAAACGTCATATTTTTGTCGTAAAAATCAAACAGTAATCTAAAAATATGTTGCATTTAAGGCAAAAAATATTTAATATCGCTAAAATAATACGCAGAAAAGGACGGTAATGCTTATGAAAACTGCTGTTGTCGATGATATGCAGTCGGAAGCCCTACTCCTTGAAGGCTTCCTTAAAGAATATTCGGTCAAAACGGGGCATGATATGGATATTACCTTTTTTTCAGGGGGAGAAAGCTTCCTTGAAGCCTTTGAAAAAGAGGATTTTGACATTATTTTCATGGATATCTACATGAACGGCATAAGCGGCGTGGAAGTGTCAAAAAAGCTTTGGGAAAGCGGCAGAAAGTATGTTCTGGTGTTCCTTACATCGTCATCTGAGCATATGTCCGACGCCTTTGCCTGCCATGCCTTTGACTACCTTTTAAAGCCCGTGACATACGAGCAGCTGGAAAGGGTCATGAACGATATCACCCGTTCCGACAGCACAGAGAATATCAGGCTCACAAACGGCAGAGAGGAATTTGTGCTGCCATGCAGCAGCTTTGTGTGCGCATACAGCGCCGACCATTACATAATCCTCATCACCTCAGACGGGGAGGAGCACAGGATAAGAGGCTCCTTTGCATCATTTTCCGATGCCTTTGAGGGCGTGGAGAGCTTTATGGTCATAAACCGTGGTACGGCGGTGAATATGGACTGCATATCGGATATAGAGGACGGCTGCTGTGTTATGAAGGACGGCAGGAAGTTACCCATCAAGGTAAGGGAGTACGGCAATATCCGCAGAAAATGGCATGAGTACCGCTTTGAAAAAATACGTGCCGAAAGGAGCAGACAATGACTGTCAGAAGCTTTCTGGAAATGGTCTCCCAGTTTTTTATAATCTTTCCCTCAGCGATATTGTGCTACCTGCCAATGGTGAAAAAGCTGCGGTTCCCGCTGAAAAAGATACTTTTGTGGGAGTTTGGCATACTTCTGGTGCTGTCGCCCGTAATGGCATTTCTGTGCCTCAGGTTCGGGCTGTCCATAAATACGTTGCTCATTCCTGCGCTCATACTGTTTTATATCATGTTCAGGGGAACGGTCACAACGGGAAAAATGCAGACGCTGGCGGTGTTCGTGGGAGTGTGCAACCTTATGTCGTTCCCGTCGGTGTATTCTGTTATGTATGACGCTTACCTACACCCCGACGGACTGCTGGAAAATTACAGCATGGAGGCAAATATCTTTTCGCTTGTACTTACGCTGATATTGTCCGCAGTGATAGGCTATCCCCTCTGCGTAAAAGGCTCGGAGCTTATAGAGCACCAGACCAGCGAAAAGGTTTGGGGACTGACTATCCCCGTGTCACTGGTCATGTTGATGATAAACTACAGCATAGAGCCTGTCTATTACAGGAATATGTATGTGGGCAGAATGTTCTTCCTGGCAATTATGATAATAACCGCAATGCTTCTGCTGCTAATGTTCCTTATGGTCATATTCTACTATGCGGCAATGAGCATCTATCAGAACGAGCAGACCAAGGCAAAGGCAAGAATGCTGGAAATGCAGGAAAGCAGATATCTAAGACTTCAGGACTATATCGAGAAAACAAGGAAGCTCCGCCACGATTTCAGACAGTCGATACACGTTATGAATACCCTTGCTGCGGAGGAGGACTATGATACCCTCAAAAAATATCTTGCCGAGTATGAAGCACAGATGCCGGTGGGGCTTACCGACTATTGCAGGATAAATTCAGTAAATGCACTGCTCAACTACTACGGTCAGTGGGCGGAGCAGAACGGGATAAAGCTCAGCTGGAAGATACAGCTGCCCGACGATGCGGGAATATCCCAGCCCGACCTGTGCAGCGTGCTGGGAAATGTGGTGGAAAACGCACTTGACGGCTGCATGACAGCACAGACAGGGGAGAGATATCATCAGCTTTCGGTGGTCTGCGAGGAGCCGTATATATACATAGTTTCCACCAATAGCTTTGACGGCAATGTTAAGGAAAAGAACGGAAGCTTTATGTCAACAAAGCATAAGGGAATGGGAACGGGAATACCGTCAATAAAAGCGGCGGTGGAGAAATATAACGGCACAGCCGAGTTCAGATATAAAGGTAAGGAGTTTTATGGGGATATTATGATGAAAATGGGGGAGACACAACAAAGCCAATAAAAGGTAAAGGGTTTAGGTCAAGCCTTTTTCCCGAAAGGCTTGCGGGTTTCCAAAGGGCGGAGCCATTTGTCGCAGGTACGGACAAATAAACTTTTCGATTTCAGCACCAATGCACAAATGGCAAACCCATACCCCCATGTTAATGTTGACTAATCACCCGAAAAGCGGTAAAATAATAATGACACTCAGCATATCAGGTCAGGAAAGGTGCTTGTATGACGGATACCGATTTTTCTTTTGACAATAATCTCTATATATGTAAGGTCACAGCCGATAAAAAGAAGTGCCCAACCTATCTGCGCAGTATCCCCGCAGTGGCACAGCTTTTTGACAGAGGCATCGAGTTTAAAAAGCGAATAACCGTTTTCATGGGCGAAAACGGCATAGGAAAATCCACACTGCTTGAAGCTATCGCCGCAGCATACGGGTTTAACCCCGAGGGCGGAACAAGGAATTTTTCATTTTCCACCTATAACTCCCACTCGGAGCTGTACGGCGCCCTGAAACTGTCACGGGGCGGATATCCCAAGGACGGCTTTTTTCTGCGTGCGGAAAGCTTTTATAACGTCGCCAGCGAGATAGAACGGCTTGACAATATCCCTGCGGCAAGTCCGCCTATAATAGACGGCTACGGCGGAGTGTCACTCCATGAGCAGTCCCACGGCGAGAGCTTTATGGCGCTGGCAATGAACCGCTTCCGAGGTCATGGACTGTACATTCTGGACGAGCCTGAGGCGGCACTTTCTCCCACGGCTCAGATGGCACTGCTTGCAAGGCTGTATGAGCTGGCAAGGAACGATTCCCAGCTGATAATCGCCACCCATTCGGTGATAATAAGCGCTCTTCCCGATGCAGATGTTTATGAAATTACCGAAAAGGGCATAAATAAGACAGAATACGTAAAAACTTCCCATTATAATATAATGAAGCACTTTATAAATTCACCCGAAAAAATGGTCAGCGACCTGACAGGAAAGGAAAGATAACAATGAAATTTTCAGAAATGAAGTACGTCCGCCCCGATATGGACAAGCTCAAAGCGGAGGCAGAAAGCGCTGCGGACAGGATAAAGAACGCCGCAAATGCCGATGAGGCTGCAAACGCTTATCTTGACTGGGATAAGGCAGCGGCTTCCTTTGCCACCATGAACAGCCTTTGCTATATCCGCCACACCATCAATACCGAGGACAAGTTCTACGATGAAGAAAACGAGTTTTTCGACAGCGCAAACCCCGATTTCGTCCAGTACGCCCAGACCGTTGCGGAGGTCATTGCAAAGAGCGCTTTCCGCCCCGAGCTGGAAAAGAAGTTCGGCAGGGTAATGTTCATCAACACCGATATTTTCCTGAAGAGCTTTTCTCCCGAAATTATCCCCGAAATGCAGGAGGATAACAAGCTTTCCACCGAGTATGAGAAGCTCATTGCTTCCGCTCAGATAGATTTTGACGGAAAGAAGCTGACCATTTCCCAGCTTTCACCCTACAAGCAGTCTCCCGATGACAATGTCCGTCACGCTGCATGGGCAGCCGAAAGCGCATTTTACAAGGAGCATGAGGAGCAGCTTGACCGCATTTACGACGATATGGTAAAGACCCGCACCGCTATGGCTAAGAAAATGGGCTTTGAAAATTATGTTCCTCTGGGCTACCTGAACATGAACCGAAACTGCTATACCGCTGAGGACGTGGCTAAGTTCAGAAATGCGGTCATCAAGTATATCGTGCCCGTTGCCGACAAGCTGTACCGCAGTCAGGCGGCAAGACTGGGCGTATCGTATCCCATGAAGTACGCCGATACCGCCATAACCTACCGTGACGGCAACGCCGTTCCCAAGGGCACTCCCGAGGATATTCTGGAAGCGGGCAGAAGATTTTACCACAAGCTTTCCCCCAGAACAGCGGAGTTCTTTGACTTTATGATGGAAAACGAGCTGATGGACGTTCTCAGCCGAAAGGGCAAGGCGGCAGGCGGTTACTGCACCGAGCTGCCAGATTTTGAAAGCCCCTTTATCTTTGCAAACTTCAACGGCACTCAGGGCGATGTTGAGGTCATCACTCACGAGGCAGGCCATGCCTTTGCGGCATACACCACCCGCCATATGTTCCCCACCGACAACAGGCAGCCTACTCTTGAATCCTGCGAGATACACTCTATGACCATGGAGTTCTTCGGCTGGGCAAGCGCCGATGATTTCTTCGGCGAGGGAGCGGACAAGTTCTGCTACAAGCATCTGGCGGACGCTATAGAGTTCATTCCCTACGGCGCAATGGTCGATCACTTCCAGCACTCAGTTTATGAGCACCCCGAATATACTCCCGAGGACAGGATAAACGAATGGAAGCGCCTGACCGCTTTGTATATGCCATGGATAGATCTGGACGGCTCGCCTTTCTACGGTGAGGGCAGAGCATGGCAGAGACAGACCCACATCTACGAGCGCCCATTCTATTATATTGATTACTGCCTTGCACAGACCGTTGCTCTGGAGTTCTGGGCTATTATGCAGAGGGACAGGAGCGAGGCTCTTACCCGCTATATGAAGCTTGTTGACCTTGGCGGAACCGAGACCTTTGACGGACTTGTTGCCGCTGCGGGGCTTGATACTCCCTTTGGCAATAATGCCCTCAGGACTGTTGCCGAGGCTGCCGAAAAGTGGCTGGAGGCTTCGCCTGTGAAGTAATAAAGTCATTGATCTTTCCTTTTATCCGAAAATAAATATTGAAATTCGATATAAATGTATTGACATTTAAGAATTGCTATGCTATAATCGGATAAAAGGGGGAACTGACAATGTATTACGTCAACAATATTATCAACACCATAGTCGGCTTTATATTCCTGGCAATTTTATTTACCGTGACCTTTGCTATGCCTGCTGTTATGACGATCTGGAACATCATAAGCCTTACGCCCAAAAAGGATATGATAAAGCATCGGCGGAGAAAGGACATTGCAACGCTGCTGCTGGGGCTGTTGCTTACTATTATCATGCTCGGTCTTATGAGCAGCTATCATTGGGATGAGCCTGTAATTATCGGCGGAGATTTCTTTTCCATACTCCATGAGCCGTTTTCATCGGACTATGCACTGTCGCTGCTGTTATATGCGGCTGTGCCCATTGCCTGCATGATAATTGCGGGGCAGGATAAGCTGCTTCCGCCGTTGGCAGGTGCGTTCTGCATCGGCGGCATATACGGCGGAATGGTGCTGTGTTTTTTTTACACGTCACATCTCCTGGGAGGGCTTTTTGAGAGAAAATTTGTCGTTGTTTACCTTGCGTTCCTGTTCATATATGTGCTGAACTATTTCCTTATGGCGGTGCGCATCATCAGCGGCAATGTGAAAAGATACCTCGCTTATTTTAGGGAGAATGATATACACCCCAACAGCGCCCTTGGCGTGTGGGCAGTTAATGTGCTTTCAAAAGCGTCGGGCTGGGTGTGGTTCCCTGTCATCTGCCTGATACCCCTTACAGGGCTGCTTATCTGCATATGTATCCTTTTCGGGCAGGGACCTTGGGGCATCATCAAAGCCTTTACCGAGACCTCCGACTGGACTTATTCCACGATGATATCCCCGCCGCCCGAGCATTACACAGGTCATTACCTTTGCACCGTGGCGGTGAACGGTCACGAAAAGCTTGTGAAGCCTACCAGACTGGGAATCCGTCAGGGCGTGAAGATTGGAGTTAACCGTCAGCTGTGCGTGGCAAATGCCTTTGAGCAGGTCATCGAGGAAAGGACACCACGCTTCCACAGGCTTGTGAGATATATTTACGATAATTACGGCTATCCTCTTTCAAAGCACATCACCACAAAGCTTCGGGCGGATATCATCTACATAGTGATGAAGCCCCTTGAATGGATATTCCTTGCAGTGCTGTATCTTAGTGACATATGCCCCGAAAGCAGGATCGCCGTGCAATATACAGGCAGGAAAATGAACGATTTTTCTATAAAGGAATGAGAATTATGATAAACGAGATATCGAAAAAAGCAGGCAAATACCTTGATTATGCCGTGGAGCTTTTAAAGGAGCTTATTGCTCACAAGAGCGTGGCTGCCGAAGCTCAGGAGGGTATGCCCTACGGCAGGGACTGCGCCGACTGCCTTGCCTTTGCTGAAGATTTCCTTAAAAAAGAGGGATATATCGTCCGCAACTTTGATAACCACGCCATAACAGCAGATTTCGGCGGCGGAAATGCGGAGCTTGGCATACTTTGTCACCTTGACGTGGTTCCCACCGACGGACAGAAGTGGACCTCCGACCCCTTTAAGCCCGAGATAAGAGAGGGACGCATCTACGGCAGAGGCGCCATTGACGACAAAGGCCCTGCGGCGGCTGTTATCACTGCCATGAAGATGATAAAGGACAGCGGCATAAAGGTCAACAAAAACTTCCGCCTTATCCTTGGCAGCAACGAGGAAAACGGTTCTACGGATATGGAATATTACACCTCAAAGGAAAGCTTCCCGCCAATGCTGTTCACTCCCGACGGCGAGTTCCCCATTATCAGCATCGAAAAGGGCATGATAAGGTACGATATGAGCTGCTGTTCCGATGATAAGAATATCGTTTCCATAAAGGGCGGAAGCGTTTATAACGCCGTTCCCGAGACCGCTCAGGCAATAGTTGCAGGCATTTCCGAGGACGATATCGAGGCGGCTATGGTAAAGGCAGACTGCGATGTGCTGTTCACCCTTGAAAAAATAGACGGCACGGACAATATCAGGATAAATGTGGAGGGCAAGGGCGTTCACGCCTCCACTCCCGAAGAGGGCAGAAATGCGGTAACGGCGCTCATATCTCTGCTCAACAGCCTTGATCTGGCAGAGGGCAGCGTTAAGAAAGCTTTATCCGGTCTGGCAAAGTATTTCCCATACGGCGAGACCGACGGAAAATCGGCAGGACTTGACCGCTCCGACGAAAAATCGGGCGCACTTACGCTTGTCCTCAGCAGACTTTTCCTTGAAAACGGCACACTTACCGCAGGCTTCGACAGCCGCTTCCCTGTTTCCGTTACGGGAGCGGAGGTCTCCGCAAAAATGGCAGCCGCTGCCGCAGATATGGGCATGACAGGAAAAGAAATAATCGTCAGCGAGCCTCATTGTGCGGACGAGAACAGCGAAATGGTCAAGACACTGCTCTCCGTTTATACCGACTGTACGGGCAAGGAGAGCAAATGCCTTGCAATAGGCGGCGGCACATATGTACATGACACGAAAAACGGCGTGGCTTTCGGCGCAGAATGGTCGGACGAGAACCATATGCACGGAGCGGACGAGTTTATCGGACTGTATGAGCTGGAAAAGGATATCGAGATATACTGCGAAGCCATTCTGAGGCTTTGCACTGAATAAAGGAGCAAAAAATGGGTTCATCGGCTTCAAAATACTTTGAGATACCAAAATTTTTCGTTTTCGGCGAAAAGGGCGTTTTTACGGGAAGCGCCTCGGAAAAGGACTTTAACTATAAGGTCGTCCCCAACTGCCCCAAGGAGGGGGATAAGTCCCTGAGAGCATATATATGGGCAGGGGATAAGTGCATAGACAAGAGCGAGGGCGTGGAGATGAGAGAATTTCCCCTCAGCGAGGAGGGGCATAAGCAGATGCTGGACTGGCTGGAGGAGGAATATCTGAAGCGTCCCGACGCAAAGCCCTTATATGCAAGACAAATGGAAAAGTCCAAGGAGATAAGGGAAAAATACTTCAGTATAGAGGACTATATGGAAAGAGGACTGGGTATAAAGCAGGAAAATCAGGAAAGTACGGATAAGTGATCCAAAAGTCAGAAGCACTATCAAAATAATCAGCACAAATAAGCACAAGGCAAAGGGTTTAGGAAGTCCACTGAGGGCAGAGCCATCTGGTCGCTGTTGCCGCAGGTACGGACAAACTAACGTTTCAATTTAATATGTTTACACTACAAAAAAGGGGAACAAGGTCAAGTCACTCCCCATAAACCACCCTTTTCACCTCAGTACCCGTGTAATAGTGAGCAAGTATATCACGATATCCGCAGCCGTCCTGCGACATGGCATCGGCGCCTGCTATGCTCATGCCGACAAGATGTCCGCTGCCTGTGACGGTGAAGATGTATGTGTCACCCTCTTCACTGACAGTAAAGGCACTGCTTTCAAGGGACAATATGCGTGCCATGTCCTCCCCGCTGACGGTTATGCCGCAAAGGCTTGCCTCCGAGACGGCTTCCGTGCCGTCAATGTGGGTGAGAGCGATGTGTTCAAGCTCTCCCGCAGCGGGAAAATCGGCAGATATCCTTGCCCGAAGCTCTGCAGAGGTGAATGTTTTTTCACTGCAGAAAACGGCGGCTTCGGGATTTTTTGCGGGCACAAGATATGGAAACGCTTTGCCCCATGCGCTTTCCGCAGACAAAGTGTATTCACCCGAGGAGAGGTGGAATGGTGCTGAGATAGGGTTTCCGTGATAGGTTATCACCTCTCCGCAGGTGTTTTCGGCGGCGCTTTGGGCTGCGGATATGGCTGCGGAGTAGCTTTCTCCGTATATTTCCCGTGCCTGCACGTCGGTAAGGCAAATCTGATATTTGTCGCCGTCATCGGTGATGTGCGCCCCTGTTGAGGGATCTTCTCCCGAAAGTATGCGGCGGACGGCGTATGTCCTGGCGGCGCACGCCTGTGCTTTCATGGCTTCCGTGTCCATTATGTATGGTACCTCTTCAAGAACGGCATAGACGGTGTATTCCTCAACGGTGACTGTGCGTATCCCGTTTGATGTGTATATTTTCAGCTTGTCCGTGGGCAGTATCAGCTGCGATGCGTCGCTTATGCTCTTTGAGCTGACGGCTGACAGCTCAGCGGCTTTTTCGGCTGATCTGGCATTATCAGCGTTGGCGGCAAAGGGGATAAGGCATATCACAGCCGACCAGAGCATAACTGATTTTATAAATTTTTTCATTTTTTGTTTACCGTCCTTTCATTATGAGAAGCACATTACCCTTGGTTTCTTATGTGATCACTGATTTCCTTGATATAAAACCACAAAAACAGTGAATAAATTTAGATAAAACATACTTGACATAAAGTTAATTTTATTGTACAATGTATATATATTGCGGCGCTGTAAGCATTATGCAGAAAAGGGGCATAACAGCCGCAGAAGAATGAGTATATTATCAGGGATCACACGAACATTAAAATAAAGACATTGCAGAGCAGTTCCTCTGCCGAAAGGAATGGTCGGACTATGGGCAAGATGAAGATCAGCCACAGTGACAGCGACGCTCTCGAGAGAGCCAAAAATACAGCCAAAGCAAATAAAAGGGCGCCTATCAACAAAAAGGCTTCCCTTATTGTATATGTTATAGTGCTTGTGCTTGCGGTAGCGGCACGTACTGTCCAGCTTTTCTCCAATATGGACTTTGACAGGGGCAAGTACATTGACCCGTCGTTTATGAAAAACTATCCGCTGCTTGTCATGATACCGGGCTTTGCGATAATAGCCGCCATTCTTATCTGGGGCAATGCAAGGGATAAGGTAATAAGCTCCTGTATCCTTATCAACCCCATGCGTCTGAGATATGACAGGCTCAACAAGAAGATCCCCCACGCAGCAGGCTACAGCTCGCTGTTCATGGCACTCCTTGTGGCTGTACAGATAGTGTTTGACTTCATTAACCTTGTTCACAAGAACACCGAGTATATGAAGACCCTTCCCCGTGAAGAGGCTGAGGACTTCAACAAGCTCACAGGCTATAATCTGGGTATGTTCTTTACCCATCTGCTGATGCTTTTCGTTGTGCTCACATTCGTTTCCATTGCCATAAACATCTTCAACGGCGTGGGATTTTCACACGCAAACTGCGCAGCGCTTTCCACCTATGCTGTTTGGAAGACTGTGGAGATATTCAAGATGGTTTCCCTGAACACAGCTCTCAGCACATATTCGGGACTTGTATATCAGATGCTTTCCTATATGACCGCTGTAGTGTTCTTCCTCTGCACGGCAAGGTTCTTTAACGGTATGGAAAAGAAAAACACCCGCTTCTGGATGTGCTTTATGGGATATGTTTCATCTATCCTTGCGGCTGTATCGGTAATTCCCAGATACATTCTTCTCCTTATCCCCACAAACTATGATGACAGACTGGATATGTCCATTCCCGAGATATCGGACGTGGGCATCGTGTTCATGACAATAACTATCGTTGCGGTTTTCTGGAGCACATACGTTTACCGCATCATGCCAAAGCTCAACCTCGGCAAGCGCCGCTGGAGCAAGGCACCTATCAGCAAGGAATTTCAGCAGATGGAGAGCATCGACGAGTAATTCGGCTCTGTGCTTGTCCGTCACAGCAAAAAATTACAGGGGCGTACATGGCGGATATTGCCTGTGCGCCCTTTTTTAAGGAATACTGCATATGAATATGAAAAAAACAAGGCTTGCGGCTCTGGTACTGACCGGAGCGCTGCTTACGGGCTGCGGCATCGGTTCATCGGTGGACACACTGCTTCTGCCGCCCATGCTTTCCGACGAGCAGAAGGCCATATATACCGCTCTCACCGCCTCGGCAGGAAGCAATATCTCACTTGTATATCCCAGAGGGGGAGCATACCGTTCCGCTTTTGTGTTCTATGACCTTGACATGGACGGTGCCGATGAAGCGGTGGTGTTCTATGACGATACCGATGATTCGGAAAACAGCGTCAGGGTGAATATACTTCACCGTGAAAATAACGGCTGGCGTTCGGTGTATGACCATGCGGGAGCAGGCTCGTACATTGAGCAGGTGTTCTTTGCCGACCTTGGAGGCACGGGCAGAGTTCGCATGGCGATAGGCTACGGATATATGACCCCCACGGAAAAAACACTGAAAATATACAGCCTGGGTGACGGTGTGCTTAACACCGAATACACCGAGACCTACTACAAGACCATGAACATGGATATGGACGGTGACGGCAGCGAGGATATTGCGGTCATAAACTGCAATAACGAGAACCATGCCGCCTATGTTTCCCTTGTGACCGACAGGGGAAATGGCACGGAATGCACAAGCACCGTTGACCTGAGCGAAAGCACAGCTGACCTGCCTTCCGTTATCGGGGGATATATCGGCAATAATACTCCCGCTCTGTTCATTGACGGGCTGACGGTCAGCGGAAACCTCTCCACCGAGATAATCTACTGCGTAAACGGCGAGCTGAGAAACCCCGCAAACCTTTCAGGATCGGATATCCCTGTAATGACCACACGTTCTCAGGGGCTGTACTGCTGCGATATCGACGGCGACGGCATTGTGGAGATTCCCCAGAGAGAGGCATTCCCCGGCTACCGTGACCCTTCGGACGCACAGTATATCACCAACTGGAACGTTTTTGAAAACTATACCGTGGTGAAAAAATACGCTTCCCTTACCGAGGCGGACAAGGGCTATGCCTTTATGCTTCCCGTTCGGTGGGAGGGGCTTGTGACAGTCAAGACGGACAGCGTGACAGGCGAAAAGGTGTTTTACAAATTCAACAGCAGGCTTGCCGAAAGCCGCCTTGAGCTTATGAGGATACTGGTATGCACCCGTGATTCTGCGGCGCAAAGGTCCCTTGAAGGCTACACCGCTGCCGCTTCCGATGATAATGCGGTGTATATGGTAAAATTCGGCGACACTGAGGATAATCTTCTCCTGACCATGACAGAGGTAAGGAATAACTTCTATCTGATACAGAAGAACTGATCTTGAAAGGAAATTGCAATGAGCAAAAAAAGCGAAAAAAACGAGAAATTCAAATCGAAAATAGGCGGACAGGCTCTTATTGAGGGCGTTATGATGAGGGGAATAGACACCTCTGCCATGGCGTGCCGTATGCCTGACGGCTCTATTGACGTGGAGACATGGAAGATACGCAACGGCAAGACTGCTCCCTGGTACCTTAAAACGCCTTTTATCAGAGGCTGCTTCAACTTTGTCATCTCCCTTATAGACGGCATGAAATGCACCATGAAGTCCGCCGAAAAGCAGGCTGACGCCGATGACGATGATGATGACGACGAGCCTTCAAAATTCGAACAGTGGCTCAGCAAGACACGACCCTACAAGTGGCTCGAATCCAAGATCGAGGGCGAAAACGGCAAGGAAGTCATGAACACTATAATGCTTGTAGTGTGCGTTGTGGTGATGATACTTTGCGTTTGTGCGTTCAAGTTTTTCCCTGCGCTGCTGTCACTCCCTCTGGGACTGCTGGGCGCTCCCGACTGGTGCAAGACCGTTTTTGAGGGCATCATCAAGGTGGCGCTGCTGGTGGGCTATATGTGGCTCATTTCCCACATGAAGGAGATACATAAGACCTTTAAGTATCACGGCGCAGAGCACAAGACCATCGCCTGCTATGAGGCAGAGCTGGAGCTTACCGTGGAAAATGTCCGCAAGCAGATCCGCTTCCACCCCCGCTGCGGCACAAGCTTTATTTTCCTTGTGGTGCTTCTCAGCATTATCATAGGAATGTTCCTGCCGTGGAAAAACCTGTGGGCTCGCTTTGGTCTCCAGCTGCTCATGCTTATCCCCGAAACATCTATCGGCTACGAGCTGATAAAGCTTGCGGGACGTTACGACAATATTTTTACAAGAATAATCTCAGCCCCGGGCATATGGCTCCAGCACATCACTACATGTGAGCCTGACGACCCCCAGATAGAGGTAGCTATCGCAGCCCTCAAGCCCTGTATCCCCGAAAATAAGGAAGACGACAAGTGGTAATACCAAACAAAAAAGGAGAATGACGATGAAACACACAGCATCTGTTATGGCAATGACCGCAATAATGATAACATCTGCTTTCGGCATTTCGGCGGGAGCATATGATGACTGCACCTTTGAAGCGACTATGGCTGACGGCTCGGCGGGAACTGTTACCGTCAAGGACGGCAGGCTGAGCTATGATATTGTTTTTACCGACCCCACTTCCCCCTTTGACTTTCCCGAAGCCATAGACCCGACACTTGCGAACTGCGATCCCGATACATTTTACAGCTATTTTGACGCAAATTATGACGATTCCTATTGCTTTCCCATAGATTACGGCTTCAGCTGCGGAAATATGGAATATCCCGTAATCAGCATAGAGGGCGATAAGTATTATGTGGTCGATGTGAAAGCTCAGACAGTTCAGTACGTGGGCTACAACTGCATTTCTGAGGAATATGACACAGATGATGCTATCGACTACAGCGACGTTATCAATGTAAATACCGAGGACGGCTCCGAGTTTATTCTGTACTATTGGAAGGATAACAGCACCGGCTGGGAGGTTGGTGTTTATGAGCCGACCTCTCCCGATGATTTTCCCGCAGATAACAACACATTGGCAGAATATGACCTGTCAGCCGATGAAGAGCTTGCAAGATTTCAGTTCGATGTGAATTTTGAGGATATGGCATATGTTGACGGAAAGTATGTTACAGGCATGATAGGCACAAAATACTGGATAATCAACATGGCAGAAAAGACTGTCAGTTATGTTGGTCACACAGTTGAAGAGTGGAAACAGGAAGTTCCTGCTGAGGATATCCCCGACGGGGACACCGCAGACGGCTGCTTACCCAATACAGGAAACCGCTCATATGCGGCGGCTGTTATGGCATTGTCCGCTCTTATAGGTGCAGGCGCATACTGCATGGGCAAAAAAACAGATAAAAGGAAGAAAATATGACCGTTACACAGCTTTCAAAAAAATTAGATGACATTTTAAAGGATATCCCCGACAAAAGCTTCGACAAGTTATGCATTATGGAGGATATGGGCGGCATTACCCGTGAAAATTGCCTTATCCACCCCGAAAATGAAGTTTCTGAGGACATTGCCAAAAAAGTGATAAGCGCCGCAGAAAAGCGTGCTGAGGGCTATCCGCTGCAGTATATTCTGGGGCAGTGGGAGTTCTTCGGCAGGCAGTTCAAGGTAGGCGAGGGCGTGCTTATCCCCCGACCCGATACCGAGGTGCTGGTGGAAGAGGTGCTGAAACGCCTTTCAAAGTCGGAAAAGCACAGTATCATCGACCTTTGCAGCGGCAGCGGGTGCATTGCGGTAACGCTGGCAAAGGAGCTTGAAGGCTCAGACGTGTATGCGGTGGAGCTTTCGGGGGACGCATTCCCGTATCTTGCGGAAAACGTAAAGAGCAACGGTGCAAATGTGAAGCTGCTGCGTGGGGACGTGATGAACGGAGCTATCATGGAAAATTTCCGTGACCCCGAGGAGCCTGACGAGTATATAAACATCGACTGCATCGTATCAAATCCACCTTATCTCACGGAGCGGGAAATGGCAGAGCTGCAAAAGGAAGTTACCTTTGAACCGCATAAGGCGCTGTACGGCGGCGTTGACGGTCTGCAGTTCTATCGTGTTATAGCAAGGCTGTGGAGCGAGGTGCTTGCCGCAGACGGACTTATGATATTTGAGATAGGCTCGGAGCAGGCGGAGGACGTGAAAAATATCCTTGCCTCCTGCGGGTTTGGCAATATCTTTACCGCAAACGACGCAACGGGAGCGGTAAGGGTCATAGGCGGATATAAGTTTGAGAGTGAATAACAAAAAGGCTGTTGCACAAGATGCAGCAGCCTTTTTCGTTAAGTGGACTTACTTATTTGTCCGCATTTATGTTTATTTGCACAGGGTTCAATGCCTTTTTATTATCCCACGGCAGTTGGCTCGGAAAGCTCCGTCATCTGTGCGCTGGAATAAAATACATCATACATTCCGTCAGAAAAATCCGATTTTACCGCAAAGGAAAAAGCATAGATATTGTCATATGCGCTGAACATCATCATGTACCAGTCGCTGCCGTCTGCACTGAACTTTGCGATATATGTATCATAGCCGAAATGTGCGGTAAGCGTATCGTCAAGCGCTGCTGTATAGCCCTCGCACTCGCTTCCGCTGATATCCTTTGCGGCGGCAAGCATAAGCTCATCGTCATTGTCGCCCGTAAGTTCGGCAGTATTGATGCACACGTTTGATATAACGGTTGCCCCGTCCTGGGTCTTGTCAGCGTAGAAATATCCGCCCTTGTAGCCCGAATCGTTCCGTTCCGGGGTCATTCCTGTGTAGCGCACGCCGTTCATAAGCACGGGTACATCAACGGAGCTTTCGTCAAATTCACGGGTGAACTGTGCTTCACGCTTTCCGCCGAGGGTATCGTCAAATATGCTTGCGGATAAAACGCTATCGTTCAGATACACGTCTGCGGCGATATTGTCTGCGGTAAGCTCGACGGCAATATCCGAGGGATCGCCGCTTATGATGTTGAATGTGCCCTCTGCGGTGACGGTTCCGTCGGGGGCGGTGTATTCCCAGTCGCCGTTGGAGTAAAGCGTAAGGGTATTGTTATCGGCGTTTCCGTCCTCGTACCATGTGCCGCAGATGTCACGAATGCCCATCATAACGTTGTCCATGCGCAGGTAGGATATATTCAGGCGGCTGTTCATGCTCAGGCGTGTGGGGGAACTGAGGAAGAATGACGCAAACTCGCCGTTTTCATCGGAAAATGTGTAGGTGCTGCCGTCAAAAGTCACTGTTCCCTGTGACTCCACAGCGCCGCCGTCATAATATGCGGTATAGTTCCATTTGCTGTCAACTGTAAAATGTGCGCCGTCTTCTGCGCCGCTCATTACCCACTGACCTTCGATTGGGCAAGTGTTTTCGCTTGGTTTATTGCTTGTGGTGAACTTTGTTTCGGGTGCGGTGGTTTCCTCCGAAACGGCAGTTTCGGACGCTGTTTCGTCAGATGCCTGCACGGTTGTTTCCGCTGCCGTTGTTTCGGATGTTTCGTCAGGGGAATCGTTATTGCCTGCGCAGCCCGATAGCATGAGGGCAAGGCACAGTGCGGTGATGATTGATACTTTTATTTTCATATGGCGTCCTCCTTTTGAAAACGCTGTTTTTAATATTATAACATTTATGATCTGCAATGTCAATTATCCCGCAGAAGATAAAGTACGGTTAAGCCTTTTCCTCAATGCTCTCCTTAACGAGCATATACACTGCCGAAAGCAGAGGGATACCAAGCATTATGCCTGCCGCACCGCCCAGCTCCGCCCCTGCGATTATGGCGATGAGTATGAGCACCGAGGGCATTCCCACGCTTTTTCCCACGACTTTGGGATAGATAAGGTTGTTTTCAAGCTGCTGGAGCACGATTATGAACACGATGAACCACAGTGCAGATGAGGGCTTTACCAGAAACAGCACCAGAGCTGAGGGTATCGCTCCGATAAACGCTCCTGCCACGGGGATAAGCGCCGTTACGCCGATTATCGTGCTTATGAGCAGGGGATATTCAAAGCCCAGCACCACCATTCCGCAGAAGCAGAGCGTTCCCAGCACCACTGCTTCCGTCAGCTGACCGCTGATGAAGTTCACCAGTGAGCAGTTGACGGCGGATATTACCCGGGCCGCTTTCCTGAAGCTTTCGGGGGACATTGCCGACCTTGCCCCGCTGCGGATAAAATCAAGTATATGCTCTTTTCCTGCAAGAAAATAGACGGAAAGCACCAGTCCCAGCAGCACATTTGCCGCACTTTTCAGGAAATCGGCAGTGGCGCTGAATGTTCTGCCGAAAAGGTCGGGGAGCTTGTCGGAGGCATAGTCCAGCAGCTTGTCGAGCCATGTTATGAGCCATGATGCTTCCTGAGAGCTGTCATACCGCAGCCGCAGGTCACGGTAATAGCCGTCAATGCTGCCTGCAAAAAGGGCGGCGCTGTCTATAAGGCGGGGAATGACTATCCACACCACCGCCGAGAACACCGCAGCTATCAGCAGATATACAAGGGTTATGGAAAGAAAACGCCCCCCATTGCCCTTTAACGGTTTTTTGAGCAGCCTGCCCAGCGCTTTTTCAAATGTGCATACGGCAGGGTCAATGACCGCCGCAAATATTATCCCCAGAACAACAGGCACTGCCGCTCCCCACAGCTTATGCCACAGCGACAACAGCAGCTCGGGCCGCAGCAGCAGGCACAGGGCAATGAACAGCAGCAGGCAGGGAAAAAAATACTTTTTTATATTCTGTTTCAAGGAGATCTCCTTTCATAGAATGTATTATCATAATTATTATATTTTCCCATATGCTGCCTTATAATCGCAGAAATGGGGATATGCGGTGACAAAATTTTTTTGACATTGTTGTGCATTATGCAGTTTGTATAAATATGCTATTGTCAAAATGACGATTGTGTGATATAATGTATAAGAATGAGAAAGGAGACGGGCTGTCTCCTTTCGAGCCTATATTTGAAAGGACTGATATTATCATGTCAAATTCTCCCGAATGGATCAAAAAGTCTGCTATTTATCACATCTACCCTCTGGGCTTCTGCGGCTGCGAGCGCACCCGTGACGAGTTCTCGGGCGAGGTACACAGGATAAAGAAGATAATAGAGTGGATACCCCACCTTAAGGCAATGAGCATAAATGCCGTTTATCTCGGCCCTGTTTTCGAGTCTGCGGCTCATGGCTATGATACCTCCGACTACACCAAGATAGATGCACGTCTGGGCACAAACGAGGATTTCACAGAAGTCTGCAAGGCTCTCCACGAAAACGGCATAAAGATAATCCTTGACGGCGTTTTCAACCACGTAGGAAGAGAGCATTTTGCTTTTAAGGACGTTAAGCTCAACCGTGAGCGTTCAAGATACTGCGGCTGGTTCTGCAACCTTAATTTCGGCGGCAACACCGCTTATAATGACGGCTTCTGGTACGAGGGATGGAACAACTGCTATGACCTGGTAAAGCTGAACCTGAGAAACAACGAGGTCGTTGAATATCTGCTGAACGCTGTCAAAATGTGGATAGAAACATGGGATATCGACGGTATTCGCTTTGATGCCGCAGATTGCCTTGACAATGACTTTATCAAGCGCATACATAGCTTTACAAGAAGCATGAAGCCCGATTTCTGGCTCATGGGCGAGATAATCCACGGCGACTACCGCCGCTGGGCAAATCCCGAAATGTTTGACTGCGTTACCAATTACCAGTGCTACAAGGGAATTTATTCCTCCCACAACGACCGCAACTACTTTGAGATCGCACATTCTATCGAGTATCAGCTTGGTCAGTACGGCAATATCTATATGTACAACTTTGTGGATAATCACGACGTTGCCCGTCTGGCAAGCAATCTGAGAGATTACGACAGGATATACTGCTGCTATACTCTGCTTTACACCATGTACGGCGTGCCCTCCGTTTATTACGGAAGTGAGTTCGGCATCAAGGGTGCAAAGGGCAATGGCGCAGATGCGGATATGGCTATCCGTCCCTGCCTTGAACTGGACGATATCCCCGGCAGAGATGATACCCTTTTCGAGCATATCTGCGAGCTGGGCGCTATCAGGAGCCAGTTCCCCGCACTACAGTCAGGCTCTTACAAGAAGCTGGAGCTGAAAAACCAGACCTTCCTTTATCAGCGTGAGCTGGACGGTCAGGTGGTCTATATCGGACTTAACATCAGCGACGGTGACTATACCTTTAACGTTGGCACTCACTATGCCCGTCTGGCAGACCGCCTTACAGGCAAGCACTACGATGTAAGCGGCGGCTGTGCAAGGGTAACTGTTCCCAAGAACCATTCCGTTATCCTTGTTGACGCAAATACTCCTGCTCCCGTAAAGGAAGAAGCTGCAAAGGCTGAGGAAGCAAAGCCCGCACCTGTTGAGATCCAGGCTCCCAAGGCTGAGGAAAAGCCTGTTGAACAGGTAAAGGCAGAGCCTGCGCCTGTAAAGGAGGAAGCTCCCAAGGGCACACCCTCCGCAGGAATACCCGAGGGCAGGAAAATCGTTATCGGCGGCCATTACAAGCATTTCAAGGGCGGCGACTATGTTGTTCTGAACGTGGCTCATGACCATGAGACCTATGAAGAGCAGGTAGTGTATATGCAGATATACGACAAGCCCAAGGTCTGGGTACGCCCCCTCAAAATGTTCCTTGAGGACGTAAATGACCACGGCAACATCAAGCCCAGATTTGAATTTATTGATAAGATGGAATAATACAAACAGGTGATACTGCATTTATGCAGTATCACTGCTTTTTAAAGGAGGCGCAGTCAATATGCAGGTAAAGAAAATTGCCGTGCTTGCGGCTGCGCTTCTTTTATGCTCATGCGGCGAAGCTGATAACAGCGATGTCTTATCGGAAGCAGCTTTAACTTCTGCAGAAACATCTGCCACGGAGATAATTGACGAAACTACCGCCCGTGAGATACTTACGGAGGAATATCCCGTTTCGGAAGAAAGCATATCGGAAAGTGAAATCATGTCGGAAATATCCTCTGAGATATCCGCAGAAATTTCCGAAGAGACTTCCGAAACATCAGAAACCACATTTCCGCCAGAAATGCAAACCACTGCCGAAAGCAGTGAAACTGCGGCATATGATATCCGCAGCGAGACTGTCACATTTTCCTCCGCCAAGACAAGCAGCGCAGAGGAGAAGCCTGTAAAAGTGACTGTTCCCAAAATTGCCACAGGCAACTTTACAGGGGCAAAAACCCTGGAAAATGACATTGCTTCCGTGGATATATCCGATGCCGCCAGCGGTGTTGTGCAGGTGAGCTACAAAGGCTCGTGCAGCAACGTTAAGGTTAGAATAACTATGGGGGATAATGTTTATGACTACGGACTTTCAGGCAGCGCAGTATATCCACTGCAGTCGGGCAGCGGCGAATATAACGTAAAGGTGCTGGAAAATATATCGGGCAAGACCTATGCCATTGCCCTTGACGAAAGCTTTTCGGCAGAGGTTTCCGATTTCAGCCCATATCTTCTGCCCTCCCAGTACATCAGCTTCAGCCAGTCGGATAACTGCGTTAAAAAGGCTGCGGAGCTTTGCGCAGGCTGTGACAGTGATGCTGAAAAGATCGCCGCCATATTTAAATATGTCACCGACAACATCTCGTATGATAAGCAGCTGGCGGCATCGGTAAAGAGCGGATATATCCCCGACCCCGACAGCACTCTTGCCAAGGGCACTGGCATCTGCTTTGACTATGCGTCCCTTTTTGCGGCGATGTGCCGCTCGCAGTCCATACCCACAAAGCTGGTCATGGGTTACGTTCAGGGAAATATGTACCACGCATGGAACGAGGTCTATACAAAGGAAACAGGCTGGGTCACGCTGGACTTGTTCATCGAGAAAAACAAGTGGAATCTGCTTGACCCCACATTCTACGCCAGCGCCGACAACAAGAGCGATGCAGCTGAATATATGTCCGACAAGGACGGCTATTCCGCTGTTTACTATTACTGATATGCGAAAGGGGGAATAATATGTCAAAAAAAATACGTCCGCTGACTGCCGATGAGGTGTCATACTTTTGCTATCAGGCGGCGGTGATACTGGATTCGGGCGTTCCCATATATGACGGGCTTACCGTTATCACATCGGAGATGAAGGACAGCTCTCCCGAGGCAATAGAGCTGCTCAAGGCGGTGACAAATTCCCTTTCAATGGAAAGGCCCTTTTATGCCGCTCTTGAAGAAACGGGAGCATTTCCACGCTACTGCATAAAGGCGGTCATGGCAGGGGAAATGTCTGGCAAGCTGGACGAGGCGCTGAAAGAACTGTCCGAATATTACGAGCGTGAAGCTCAGCTGGGAGAGAAAATGCGCAGTGCAGTGGTCTCGCCCCTTATAATGCTGGCAGTGACGGCAGTTGTCATTGCGGTGCTTACCCTTAAAGTGCTGCCAATGTTTGCACAGATATTCTCCGACTTTGACCCTGAGATATACCGTGTTATCGGCAGGAGCGTAAGGATATCATCGGCGGCAGGCACAGTGATGCTTATTATATGTGCGGTGCTTTTGCTTGCGGCGGGAGTGATGTTCATTATCTGGAAAGCGAAAAAGGAAAGCTTTTCATCGGGCTTTATCTCAATGATGCCATTTACCAAAACTGCCTCACGGACCATAGCATCGGCGCAGTTCGCAAACGCCATCAGCATGATGATAAACAGCGGCATTGCCCCTGCGGAGGCACTTTGCAGCGTAAAGGGGATATCATCGGACAAGTGGGTGAACGAGCAGATAGAAAAATGCGCAGAGCTGTTAATGAATGACGTTCCGTTTTCGGACGCATTGGAGCAGACGGAGCTGCTGCCTGTATTTTATTCACGGACACTGCGGATATCATACGGCTCAGGCTCTTTTGACTCAGCATGGCAGAAAATAAGCGCCCGACTTACGGAAGAAGCGGACGCACGAATCAATAGGATCATCAACTCGGCAGAGCCTATATTGACGGTGATACTCACCGCAGCGGCGGGTATCATGATGCTTACGGTTCTGATACCTATGATGAATATAATGTCGAATATATAAAGATCGCTCTCTGGATTTACGTTTCAGGGAGCGATTTTTCAGGTGTGGGGCAAATAAGAAAAGCCGCACAAATGAGAGCATGGTAAAGGGTTTAGGGGGTCAACTGAGGGCAGAGCCTCCTTGTTGTCCTCCGCAGAGGACGACATCCGTTTGCGAGCGGAATAAATGATTAAACCGTCAGCAGATAGATAAATAATCCCCAAAGCCGCCTGCACCGAAAATTCAAAATTAAGCAGAGTAAAAGTTTCATTTCAAATAAATCTGGAACTGTTTGATGCAGGCGGCTTGAAATTGCGTTTCAGTTTCCGTCGTAAGGCGCAGGTACGGTCAAATACACTTTCCATTTTTATAAATTCCGTACCGAATGCAAAGGAGACACCACCAGGGGGAAGAGGAAACTAAAGCAAGGGCAAAAAACGGCGTTCCCCTTCCCCTGATGGTTTCTCCTCTGCACTCCTCTTCCTTACACCCCTATTCCCTACCGTTTTTTATCCCCCTACATTTTGCTTGCCGCCGGAGACCGAACCCCTTTCGTTTATTTGCACTCTTTTCTATAGCTATGTTTATGGGTTTGGGCTTCGCTCCGTTTTTTTATCTGGCGTTCTTTAGCTAATTAGTGAGCAAATTTGTAAGAATGTGCATTAAATTGCGTCACCAACTTGATTATTTTGTCCGCCATCAAACGGATTTAGCAGGTAAACGTAGTTTACCTCTGCGGAGGACGACCAGATGGCTCCGTCCCCAGTTGACCTTTGCCTTGCTCTCATTTGTGCTGCTTTTTTAATTTGTGCGCTTTTCTTACTTTTCTCATAAGATTATAAAAAAGCGCTCTATGAGACCCATAGAGCGCTTATTCCAATACAAATATGATTATCCGATAAGCCTTGTAATAGTCAATATAGCTTATCTGCCCCTTGAAATTAAGGGAGCGGACTATCCTGTCAATGTCCGTCACGCCCTCGCTGTCGGGCTTTATCAGGTCGGAGGTGGTTTGCAGATACAGATTTGAGGAGTCAAGCTTTATCATGAAATACTTTTCTCCCGAATCTATGCAGCGGCGGCAGGACTGCTCTATTATCTTCAGCGCCTGATCGTAGGTCTCGGCATACTTGTTTTCCACGTTGAAGTAGTACATATCGGAGCTGTCCGCCACAGGCGGGTCGCAGAGCATATTGCTTATGATGCGGTTGTTTTCCATTATCGAGTCTTCCGAGAGGAAATACTGGTACAGCACCATGTCGGGATATCTTTCCGACAGCGCCGCCGAGGGCTTGTCCCAGCCCACGTCTATGTGATACCACTTGCCCTCCAGCTTTACCATGTTCCACATATGGTCAACGTCCGTATAGCCTGTGACTATCATATTTTCTATCCCTGCCAGATTGCACAAGTAGGAGAACGCCTTTGCATATCCCTCGCAGAGGGCTTTTTTATTTACAAGAGCGCCATAGATAGAATCGGCAGTGGGGTCATCGGTGGAGCTTTCCACGTTGAGCACAAGGTAATCGTGGAAAATTTTCAGCTTTTCATAATCGGACATGGACGGGTCGGTGAGGGTCATTATCTCCTTTGCCGCCTTTTCCGTTTCCATAAGCATGATGTTTACTTCTTTTATGCTGTACTTATACGAGAAGTTCATCTCATAGGTCTGCACCGTGCTGTCAAAATCCCCTGCGTAGCGGTTCTGGAGATAGAATAGCATCAGCTGTTCGCAGCGGACTGTTTCCAGCACCTTAACGTAGTCCTCGGTGCTTATGGTCAGGGGGACGTAGGATTTGGTGCGGAAATTCTGCATGGTATCCACCACGTCATCGTAAACGTCCTGCATACGCTTGTCGTAATCGAGGGAAGCGTATTTTGTGACCATGTGTTCGGGAATATACAGCTTCGTATCGGAAACATCGGCGTAGATATCCTCGGTCTCGGTGGGAGCTTCCGTGGTCACAGCGGTTCCGCCTGAGATGATAGTGTAGCTCACGTCACCTGTGTTGGGGACTTCTTCCCGGGAGCAGGCAGACAGAACAATGGCAATGCCCGCTGCCAGTATCAGCTTTATTCTGTTGTAGATACCGCTGCTTTGCATCTCGGGAGCCTCCGTGGTCAATCAAGGTAATCAAGGAATATTTTTACGGTGAGGGTATTTTCGTTGCTGTTGTGGTAAACGGATTCGGTGTTGAAAAGCCTTGCAGCCTGCTTCTTTGCCGCTTCCAGAACAGTTATGACGTTGCCCTGCGCATTGCTGAAAAGGGCTGAGGTTATTTCGTCAAATGCTTCGCTGTCTGCGCACATGAACTGAACTGTTGAGCTGCCGTTTTCTGCGGCTTTGAGGGCTTCACGGGTGATTATTGCCTTGGCTTCCTCCGTATCGGCGGCAACAAGGTCATTGTAGCTGTAATACTGATATTTTGTGCCGTTTGCGGCGGGAACTTCATACTCATAGTCATCTACCTGACGAAGCTCTCTTATGCGCTCGTCGGTAAGTCCGAAATAATCATAGCGCACCGAGTCGGGATTGCGTGATCTGTCGGGGTCATCCCAGGTAAGGTCGATGTGATAATAATCGCCGCCCATCTCCACGATGTTCCACATATGCGGCTCGTTGGCAACGCCCAGCACCACCAGCGTTTTTATGCCTGCACGGTGGCACAGATAGGTAAATGTCTGGGAATACGCCTGGCAAAGGGCTTCCTTATCCACAAGGCAGCCATAAATGGTGTTGGGATTTTCAGCCTCGCCCGAATATTTGCAGGAGATTATAACAGAGTCGTGGAAAAGCTTTACTATCTCATAATCGCTCATGTCGGGGGTTATTTGGGAAAGTATCTTTTCAGCTTCCTCCTCGATCTCCGCTTTCATGTCGGCGATAACATCGGCGTCATAATTGTAGAGCAGGCGCATCTGGGTCACAAAGCCTGTGGTCTTGTCCTGTGTGTATTCGATGGTGGGAGAGATGTAGAAAAGCCTGTATTCATCGTTGTAGATAAGCTGATAAATGCTGAAAAGGTCATCGAAGGTTACTTCGTCGTAATAGCTGAACTTTATGCTGCTTTCGCAGTCAAGCAGGGCTGTTACAAGCTCGTCGTATATTTTCTGATGCCTGTCGTTCAGGGTGTAATAGCTGTAGGGGTGGTCGATGGTCTTTCTGTCTGTGTAGGGGCTTTTTTCGCCGTTTGCGGGGAAATATACGGGATTGCCCGCAGCGGAAAAGGCTATGGCTGAGCTTGACCAGTCCATATCTTTTTCCGTTGATTCTTCCGAAACGGTCTCCGATTCAACGGCGATGCTTACAGTGGTAGTTTCAGATGTTTCTTCCTGAGCTTCGCTTTCCGAAACTGTTGTTTCGGGTGTTTCGTTAGCGGCAGTGCTTTCCGGCACAGTGGTCTCTGCCACAGTCTCGGTACTATCGGAAACAGCGGTCTCCTGCGGCTTTTCACTGACTGTTGTTGCAGTTGTTACAGATGTTTCCGCCTGAGTTTCGGTTACGGTATCGGTGGGAAGCGGAGTGTTATCGTTTGTGTCGCAGCCGCCCAGCATCGTTGCCGCCATAAGTGCAGCGGCTATGACAGCGGCATTTCTTTTTCTTTTTATCATTGCATTTACCTTGTATCTTCGCAGATCATCGTTATATGGATTATCAGCAGGCTGTCATTGCAGTAGCGGACGTACTTGTTGGTCATCACCGTTTTGCCGGCAGGCTTATCTGCCCGGCTGTCCGCATATTCCAGTACCTGCCGTATCTTTTTTCTGTCAAAAAGTGCTGTCTTGGCGGAATAATACGCTTTTTCATCGGCAAATCTTATTTCCGCATCGGTAAGCCCTGCTGAAATTGCATCTGCCGCAGCTGATGACAGCAGTGCTATGCCGCTGTCGGCAGAATCTGCATACAGTCCCTCACGCCTGAAATAGTTGTTGTCGGAACTGCATTCCGGATATGAAAAGTACGTATTGTCGGGGAAATGGGTAATGCCCTCAATATCCTTGTCGCTTACCAGAAAATAGTAGTGACGGATAAAATTTTCGTCGGGCGGGTCGAGTATGGGGTCGTCCCATGTGCAGTCAACGTTGTACCACTCTCCATCCAGCATTACCTTGTTCCATGCGTGGGAAGCGCCGTCCGAGCCTGTTCCCGTTACGGTGACGCAGGGGATATCCGACTTTTGGCAAAGGAGATTGAATGCTGCTGCATAGCCCTCGCACATGGAATATCCGCCGCAGAGAGCGCCGTACAGGGTGGTATCCGTATTTTCATCATCGGAAAAGGTGCAGTTCAGGACAATGTAGTCATGAAAGGCTTTCAGCTTTTCGTAGTCAGATGTGCTTTCATCAAAGACTGAGGAAATTTCCCACGATGTTTTACCGATATCCGCCTGCATCTGATGAGTGGTCTCCTCGTCATACCGATAGGTGAGCCGCAGAGTGTCGCTGTCACTGTCGGGGCGGTAGAACTTACTGGTGAGCCAGAAGATATTCTCCTGATAATACACTGCCAGGAACAGCTTTTTCAGCGTTTCGGGCGGGAGCTTTTCGGGGAACACCGCCTGAGGCTGAAAATTCTCCGCTGCATTTTGCAGGATATCATACATCTGCTGCTCCTTTGGTGAAAGTGAGCTGTAGTAGATATACCGCCGGTCATTGCCCGTAATAGCAGACAGGCTGCCCGCAGAAGTAACGGTCTCGGACAATGAATAGTCCTCGTTAATTCTTGAGCAGCCTGACAGATTCGGGAGCGTCAGCACAAACAGCAGTGCGCCGATAACAATTCGTTGGTGTGTTTTCATGCCGTCTCCGTAATTTTCAGCTATCAGAAGCTCAGGTCAAGCTCGATCACCAGTGTGTTGGGGTCGCAGTTGGAGGAAACGGATGTTACCGCAGAGTTTTCGCTCTTTATCCATGAAGCGTAATCCTTCAGGTTCTTGGTAACAGCGTCATATACAGCCTGGCTTGTGACTCTTATCTCAACAGCTCTTGTGTTGCTTGCAGCGCATTCCTTAAGCTTTGCTCTGAGAGCGGTGTCTGCGGAAGCTTCATCTGAATAGAGCTGCTTTGTTACCTTAAAGTAGTTCATATCGTCAGATGTGCAGGCAGGAGGAGTGAAATAAGTCACCTGAGTTCCTGTGGTCTTCTTGTTTACATTGAAGTGGGACTTGTTGTGTATCCACTCGTCGGGAACGAGGAAGTATCTGTATCTGATATTGGTCTTGACAACGTTGGAGAGAATGGGGTCGTCCCAGGTGGTGTCCAGGTTGTACCACTTGCCGTCAACCTTTACAACGTTCCATGCGTGGGAGTCTCCAGACTCGTTTGTGCCTACAACAACGGTGCTCTCGATGCCTGTAAGGTCGCAGAGGTACTGAATGCACTTTGCGTAGCCCTCGCACTGTATCTCACCGTTTACAAAGCCGCCGTAGATGGTCTGGTTGTATCCCGACTCCTTGACGAAGTTGTTGTTGAGTGCGATGTAATCGTGGAATACCTTGAGCTTTTCGTAATCGGACTTGCCGTCAGCCTCTGCAAGTATCTTGCCGACTGTGGCGTCGATCTCCTTCTGCATGGAAGCGATAAGCTCGGGGTCTATCTCCCAGTACCAGAGCTTGCCCTTTGATACCTTCTTGGAGGAGAGCCAGAAAAGCTGAGGCTCCTGCATATATACGCAGCCGTAAACCTTTATCCACATTTCATCGGTAACGCTGTCGTCAACTCTCAGGCTTGTTCTGATGGAGTTTGCAGCTTCGAGTATCTGCTTGTAAAGCTCCTTTTCGGCATCGTTCAGCTGATTATAGCCGTAGCGGGTAGTGCAGTCAACGTTGTACTCCTTGAGAATGGGAGCCTTGGTGGTGACTGTACCGCCGCCGTTCTGGATCATGTTGATGATCTCTTCGTGGTTGGGAGGGAGAGTGGTCTCCTGATTTTCGGCGTCCTCGGGAGGAACATCGCCGGGCTGTGTCTCAACGCCCAGCTGAGCTGCGGGGTCGGAGAAACCGCCCTCGGCTGTGGTCACTTCCTCGCCGCTGGGAGCAGTGGTGCCGTTTTCGATAACGTTGACGGAGGTCTGCGCCTGAGCATCGTCCTCAGTCTTGCTGCCGCAGCCTGTGAATACGGAAGCTGCCATGAGTACAGCTGCTGCAAATGCCATTATTCTTTTATTCATTCTGAAATTACCTTCCTTTTTATTGTTCTTTTTCTCTTTTAATATACCAGGTCATAGTGTACAACGTAAACGCCGCCTGTGAAGGAGCTCTGTCTCATAAGCTTTGTAACGTTGGAGTGGTTTTTCTTTGCGTACTTCTGGAATGTTCTGAAGTAATCGTCGCTCATAAGTGTGTCATAGATGGACTTGTCGGTAACTCTTATTTCGGCAACGTTCTTGCCGTTGGCTGCTGCATCGTCAATAGCTGCGTACATTGCGGACTCAGCCTCGGACTTGGTGCTGTAGAGCTTGTTGTAAGCTGCAAAGTAGTTGCATGCTTCCTTGGTGCAGGCAGGAGGGTCAAAAAGGTGGATCTTGTTGCCGTTTCCTCTTACCATGGTATTTACATTGTAGTGGGTGATGTTATGTATCCAAGCATCGGGAACGAGGAAGAACTCGTACTGAACGTAGCTGGAATCAAAGTGGTTGATGGGGTCGCCCCATGTAGCGTCCAGGTTGTAGTAGCCGTTCTCGCAGTAAACAACGTTCCATGCGTGGGAGTTGTCGTTCTTGTCGGTTCCCACTACAACTGTGCTTTCAATGCCTGCCAGGTCGCAGAGGTACTGTATGCTCTTTGCATAGCCTGCGCACTGGAGAGCGCCGTTGCCGGTAAGGCCGTTGTAGATGGAGCAGTTGTATCCCGAATCGGACTTGCTGAACTCGTTCTTGAGGACGATTGAATCATAGAATACCTTGAGCTTGGAAACTGTTCCGCTGTAGTTGTTTGCCTTGGAGATGATGCTTGCAGCTGCGGAATCGATCTCCTTCTGCATTGCCTTTATCTCGTTCTTGTCGGAGGTCTTGAAGGAGATGATTGCGCTTGATGTGCCTGCGGAAAGGCTTCCGCCCATCCAGAAGAGCTGAGGCTCATTGTTGTAAACGATGGTATATACTCTTACAACATCATCGGTGGTAAGACCGGAGGGAACGTCAACGACGCTGCTCAGGCTCTTTACGGAAGAAATGATGTTGTTATAGAGCTTCTGCTCGGTAGCATTGAGCTGCTTATAAGCGTATCTGGAGGAGGACTTTACCTTGTAGTTTGCATCATCAAGATCGCCGCCGGCGTTGAAGTTCTCGGAAGAACCGCTGTCAGAAGAGCTGTCGGAACCGGAGTTTCCGCTGTCGGACTTTGTGGTCTCTGCGGGAGCCTCGGTGGTAGCTGCTGTGGTAACAACAGGCTTTGTATCGGAAAGATAGTCGGAGTGGATAAATCCGCCCTCGGCAAGCTTATAGTATTCGGTGTCGGTGATGGCTACGACCTCAACGGTGTCACCTGCGTAATGCTGGGAGATAGGTGTGGAGCCGATTATTGCCTTTTCTCTGGAGTAGCAGTTTTCGGTAACGTACATTGTGGCGGACATCTCGGTCTCGCTCCAAGTCTGTGCACTGGTCTCGGAGGTCTCTGCTGCGGAGGTCTCGGCGGGAGTGGTCTCTGTGGGAGCGGTGGTCTCCTCAGTCTCCTCTGTGGTCACTTCTGTGGTAGTGGTGGCTTCGGTGGTAGTCTCGGTGGGAACGGTAGTTACCTCGGGAACGTCTGTTTCCTCGGTCTCGGCGGTGGTTATGCTTACCTCATCGAGAGAGGGGAGCTTGCCTGTATCCTCACTGGTTTTCTGGCAGCCTGTAGCCAGCACGGAAAGAGACATTACGAATGCCATTACCGCACTAATCTTTCTGCTCTTTGCTGATCTCATCATTTTTTTCTATCTCCTTTTCTTCTTTATTTATTACCGCTTTTATTCTGACGATTCTCATATCTTCCGCCAGAAGCACTGTAAAGGTGATGTTTTTGTAGATGACAGAGGGGGTCTCGCCGTCCTCGGGGATACGACCCAGCAGGTCGGTGATAAATCCGCTCATTGTGTCGTATTCGCTGTCATCGGGCAGGGGAGCGCCCAGAGTTTCCATAACGTCGGCAGCGTCAGCGGTGCCGCTTATGGTATAGGTATTGTCGGATATTTTGGTTATCTCCTCAGCCTCATTGTCGTACTCGTCCTGGATATTGCCCACAATGGACTCGACCAAGTCCTCCATGGTGACAAGACCTGCAGTGCCGCCGTATTCGTCAACGGCAACAGCCATCTGGAGCTTTTTGGCGGTGAAGCGCTTGAACAGCTCGCCGCACATACAGCTTTCGGGAACGAAAGCCGCATCTCTCAGAAAGCTTTTCAGTGTCATGCTTTCAGATGAATGAGTACCTATAAGGCACAGAAGATCCTTGACGTATATCACGCCTTCTATGTGATCTATATTGTCTCTATAGACGGGAATGCGTGAAAAGCCGCTGTTTATGGCTGTATATACCGCTTCCGATATCTCGGCATCTATATCCACCGCAACGATATCCGTTCTGTGGGTCATAACATCGCTGACCGACAGCTCATGAAACTCAAAAACGTTGTTTATCATCTCACGCTCGGAGGACTCGATAGAGCCTGTTTCATTGCCTGCGTCCACCATAAGGCGTATTTCTTCCTCGGTAACTGCGTCAGCGTCCTCGGAGGGGTTGCCGGATGCGGCAGCCGCTATTCTGGCTGCAAGGCTGCTTATCAGGGTAAAGGGCTTCATCAGCACATATATGAGCTTAACGGCAGGAGTGCAGCGGACTGCAAAGCTGTCGGGATCCTTGATAAGCTTCTTAGGAACGCTTCCGCCAAGAACTTCGGCGGCAAGCACCGTGCAGAAGATTATAAGCAGCTCGGTGATGATGAATGCGGGGAGAGACATTCCCTCAGCAGGGAAAAGACCTGCAAAGCAGCTGTAAAACGGTGCAAAAAGTGTCCATTCGGCAGCTATGGTGAGAACTGCTGCATTAAGTATGCGGTGTGCGGAGAAAGCGGAGATAAGCTCGCTTGGGTGAGAAAGGAGCCTGTAAAGCAGACCCTTGCCGCCCTTTTCGTTTTCAAAGCTTTTTACCTTTCCGTCGCTTATCTCGGTGCAGGCGGTTTCACAGCAGGTGAAGAACGCCCTTATAAGAATAAGCACAATGCAGATGATGATACCTGCGGTAAGACTGCTGCCATTGGCAGTGCTGTTCACAACAGCGGATATAATATTACACCCGTCAGAATCCATAACCGACTTCCTTTCAGAACACGGCTGTACACCAGCCGATGATAATACACTGTAAATTATACAACAAAACTTTTTTCCTGTCAACGTGACAATAAGATAATCTCTGTAAATTATAAAAGCACCGATATGGTGAAAATGCCCGAAAATACGTTGTTTTGCAAACAGGCGTTATAAGTGTAACTATTTGTAATCAAATTTTGTCCGAATTGAAACGGAAAATCCCGACAGGTGTGCTGTCGGGATTTGGCATATATCACATTTATATAGGATAGATTTACAATATAAGTGCAACACATGGAAAAAATAATGACACATAAAGCAACTCGTGTTATAATGGGAGTAACCACACAACCATAAA